>DRKE01000136.1 GCA_011051925.1 Deltaproteobacteria bacterium | reverse complement strand
TGGGGGATCTCTCCCAGGTACCCCGGATCGTGGAGGGGGCCGCCGACGATCTCAAGAGTCGGAATCTTCCCCCGACCGCCGGGTTCCTGCTGTCGATGATCGACGGCCGGACACCGTTGGCGGATCTCGTGTCGGTTTCCGGCATGGACCGCTTCGAGGCGCTGCGCGCGGTCTGTCGCATGCACGAAGCGGGCATCGTGGAGTGGCAGACATGAGCACGGCCGAGGACATCTCCCTTCTGGCCCACCTGCAGGCTCCGATCCTGGTGGGGGATCCCGACGGCCGGATCGTGTATGCGAATCCCTCCTTCCGGAATCGATTCTGCGGTCAGGGTGAGGATCCGATGGGACAACCCCTCGCGATGGTCTTCGGCGGGGGGGCACGGGAAGCCGTGTTGACCGCGACCGCCGAGGTCCTCGAGCGCGGCCAGTCCGCTCGGCTCCAGATCCGCGAAGCCGAGCACGGCTATACCGGCCTGGCATCGCCGATCGAAGCCGAGGACGATCGGGTCGGGGTCGTGATGGTGCTGCTCGAAGAGCAATCGAACGAGGAGTACATGACGGGGCTCGCCGACGAGATCGGCGGGCCCATGGCCGAAGCGATGCAGGCCATGCAGGCGCTCGGGCAGAGCCGCCATCGTGCGCTGACGGACGAGCAGAAGGCCATCGTCGATCGGGGTCGCCGGGCGATCGAGACCGCCCAGAAATGGCTGCGGGAGCTGCAGGTCGCGATCCGGGGCGGGAAACCCCAGCAGGGTCGATTCGACGTGACGAATTCGATCATGCGGGTGGCCGATCGACTCGTGGGCGATCCGGACATGGCCCTCGATCTCGAGGTCCTGATGCCGCCCAATCTGCCGCGGGTGGCGGGCACGACGGTCGTCTTCGAACGGCTTCTGACCCAGCTCGTCCGCCAGCGGTTCGAGGAAGCCCGGGCGGGCGAACCGATGACCCTGCTGGCGCGAACCCTCGGCGGAGACCAGCCCCGGGGCGTCGTCGTCTCCCTCGTGGATCGACCCGACGCGAGTCGTCGGAGCGCGACCGGACATCCGCCCGAGGCGATCCAGCACGGCATGGCCTCCATGGGGGGAGAAGCCATCTGCGTCGAGGATTCGACTGCGGGACGCGTCACGCTGATGCGCCTGGCCCTGGCGGGCGCCTGAATGGGCCGGCCGTCGCCGAGCCGGGACGTGCCGCGTATGCTTCGGCAGGATGGTTGACCTTCCCTCCGTCCGACGCTTCATGTCGTTGCTGCTCTGCGGCCTCTTGTCGGGGGCGTGTTCCGATGGCGAGGTTGCGGAGACCCCGGCCGAACCCCCCGCCTGGCCGAGGGGCCATCTCGTCGATGTCGCCGTCCCCGATCCCGGGCGTGTCGTCGTGATCGCCGAAAACGGCGAGATCCACTGGAGCCCCGATGCCGGTCGTTCCTGGCGACCCTCGCGGGTTCCGGCCGGAGTGACCCTTCGCGGCCTGTCCATGTCGGACCCGGAGCACGGCTGGGCGGTCGGGGAGGGCGTGATCCTCCGCACGGATGACGGCGGCGTCCGGTGGCGGCGCCAGCGCCTGCCGGGCCGTGCCGCCGGGATCCGTCTGCTCGCGGTGAGCGCGATCGATCGCGAATCCGCCGTGGCGGTCGGGGAGGCGGGGGTGGTGCTTCGGACCCGGGATGCCGGGGGCCTCTGGGAGTTCGCCTCGCCGATCGCATCCGGTCCTGGTCGGGCCGGGGAGACCGCCTTCGATGTCTTCTGTCACGGTGGAGGCGCGACGAGATGCTGGATGGCGGGGGCGGAGATCCGGGTCAGCGATGACCTGGGCGCGAGTTGGCAGAACGTCGGGATCGAGGACCCGGTCTCCTTCGAACCCCTCGGATTCGATTTCGGCGAGGTCGAGCTGACGGATCCGGGTCGCGACCGGCTGCTGGCTTTCATCGAGGACCAACGCGGTCGGAGTCACTCGACCTGGCGGATCGAACCCCGCGTGGCCCGGGATGAGATCGAGCAGATCGGCCGCCGACGGGATCCCGAAGCCCTCTTCGACCTGATCGCGGCCCGCCTCCTCGAAGTGCGAAGTCAACTCGAAGAGGCGGGCATCCCCGAGGATCGGATCTTCGTCTACGGGACGCCGCCCTGGGATTATGCGGATTCCCTGGACGATGATCCCGACCTCCTCGAACGGTATTGGGCCGAGCGGAGCGCCCCCACATCGGAGATCGTCGTCCGCGTCGTCGAGGAAGCGGTCTTCCATGCGCTTTGCGTGGAGGATCGGGGCGTGGGGCTGGCTGTCGGGGAAGCGGGTGCGCTCGCCCGTAGCCGGGATCGGGGAGCGCATTGGCGGATGGCGGAGCGGATCTCTCCACACGACCTCCTCGCAGTCGGTTCCGGACGCGGGGGATTCGTCGCGGTCGGCGCCCAGGGCGGACTCTGGCTCTCCTCCGACGAGGGCCGGTCCTGGCGGCGACCGGACCTGGCAGCGGTCGCCCCTTTTTTCGAGACCTTGCACGCTCTCGCGTTCTCGCCATCCGGCGAAATCGGCATCATCGTCGGCGATCGCGGCCTGCTTCTGCGGAGTCTCGACGGGGGGGTTGCCTGGGAGCGGCTCGAGGCGGCTGCTCCATGACCGGCATCGCCCATCGACAGGTCGGGCCAGGCCGGCCAAGCTCCGGGTTACGGATCGCGGGGGGTGCCGATCCGGCGGCGATCCGCGTGCCAGCCGGATCGACGGGACCAGGGGGGATGGCCGATGACCAGGGATGAATCACGGGCGCCGGTTCCAACCCTGGTCGTTGGTGAGGGGGCCGCGCGAGTCGTCGGTTCGTTGATGGCCGGATTGGCCGAGGCGGGCGCGGCCCACCGGTTCTCATGTGCCGCATTCGACTCGGTCGGGCCCGCGGCGCGTTCCTCGGTCGGTGCGCCGCATCTCATCCTGATCGCCGTCGGGCGCGATGCCGAGGAGATCCTCTTCGATCCCGTCTGGGAGCAATGGGATCGGCCGGGCACCGCGATGGCGCGGGTCGCCCTCTCCGGGTCCATCCCCTCCGCCGATACCGGCGAGCTGGATCCCGAAGTCCCGGAGCCGGATCGGGGGGTCGTCTTCCGTCTGCCGGAGACCCAGGCCGAGGCGCTGCCCATGGCGACGATCGTCGTCGCGCGTCTTCTCGAGGTCGAGCGGAGTCAATCCGAGTACCGCAGCCAGCTCGAAACGGAACGCGCTTGCGAAGCGCTGGCCTCCTGTCTGGAGCCTGGCAAGCTCTACTCCATGACGCTCGAGATCCTGCTCGAGCGTCTCGGCTGCCGGCGTGGAATCGCGTTCTTCTCGCCCAGTCCGGCGCCCCAGGGCGCAGGCGTCGCGGCGCGCGGCTTCCCCGAGGAGGTGCGGGACCGCCTGAGCCGGACCCTGATCGAGGAGAAGTCGCTGGAATCGACGATGGGTCGGGGCGAGGTCAGTGTCGTTCCCTGGGGCCCCCTGCACCACGTTCTGGGGCTCGTCGGGCTCGAGGCGCCCGGGGCCCTGCTCTCCGTCCCGCTTCGGGGCGAGGAGCACGAGGGAGGGCATGTCTGGATCCTTTCGGAGGGGCGGCGTTTCGACGAGGCGGACCTCGAGGCGGCGCGGACGATCGCCCGCCGGGCCAATGCCGCGCTCGCGACGGCCGAGCGCTACCACAACGCCAAGGAAAAGGCCTTCATCGATGACGTGACGGGGGTCTACAACGCCCGCTACCTGCTCGCGACGGCAGACAACGAGATCCAGCGGGCAGCGCGTTATGGCAATCCGCTCTCGGTCCTCTTCCTCGACCTCGACCGCTTCAAGACCGTGAACGATGTACATGGTCATCTGATCGGATCCGAGACCCTGCGCGTGCTATCGCGATTGCTCTCGCAATGCGTGAGGCAGGTCGACACACTCGCGCGCTACGGCGGCGACGAATTCACGATCCTGCTCGTCGATACGCCCCATGATGTCGCGCTTCGGATCGCCGAACGGATCCGGCATCGTGTGGAGACCCATCTCTTCGAGGCGGGTCGCGAGGGAACGCTCCGGTTGACGATCTCGATCGGGGTCGCCACCTGCCCGGTCCATGGCGAGGCGCGGGGGCCGCTGCTCGACGCCGCCGACAAGGCGATGTATCGCGCCAAGAGCCGGGGACGGAACCGGGTCTGCTCCGCGGACGATCTTCTCGAGGGCGATGCCTGATCGCGAACGCGGTGCTCCGCGATCGATTCCTCGATTGACAGCCGTCGGTGCCGTTGCTAACCAACTCGCCGATTTCTAAACGGTTTTTTCGGTTCGAAAGCCCGGATCGAGGGTTTTGGGACATCCGCGGAGCGCCCCCCAGCGAGGCCCCTTCGAAGGGGGCCTGCCGAGCGTGACCGTCCGAAGGAAGCCATTCGCTCTGGAGCCCCGATGAGCACGTCCAGTGCCCTTCTCGATGGAATGGGATCGATGCGCCGCAGTCATCGCTGCGGCGAGATCATGCGCGCCCGGGTCGGGGACGAAGTCGTTCTGGCGGGATGGGTTCACCGTCGGCGGGATCATGGAGGCGTGATCTTCGTCGATCTGCGGGATCGGACCGGTCTCGTGCAGGTCGTCTTCCGGCCCGAGTCGGCGCCCGATGCCCATGCCCGCGCCCATCTGCTCCGCTCCGAGTGGGTCCTGATGGTGCGCGGCGAGATCGAGTCCCGGAGCGACGATACGATCAATCCCAACATGCCGACGGGAACGATCGAGGTCAATGTCCGCGAGTTGCGGATCCTGAACTCGGCTTCGGTTCCCCCTTTCGCGATCGAGGAGGAGATCGACGTCGACGAGCAGATCCGTCTGCGTCATCGGCTTCACGACCTGCGTCGTCCTCCGCTCCAGCGGGTGCTCGAACTCCGACACGATCTCGCCCGTGCCGTTCGGGAATCGCTCAGCGAGCAGGGCTTTCTCGAGATCGAGACACCGATGCTGGCGCGTGCGACGCCCGAGGGCGCTCGGGACTTTCTCGTGCCGAGTCGTCTCCAGCCCGGCGATTTCTATGCGCTGCCCCAGTCTCCCCAGATCATGAAGCAGCTTTTCATGATCGGGGGCTGCGATCGCTACTACCAGATCGCGCGCTGTTTCCGCGACGAGGACCTGCGGGCCGATCGCCAGCTCGAGTTCACGCAGATCGACCTCGAACTCTCCTTCGTCGGCGTCGAGGAGATCCTCGCGGTCCTCGAGAAGGTCACGATCGACGGCTGTCGCGCCTGTGGCGTCGAGTTGGAAGCGCCCTTCAGGCGGATCACCTACGCCGAGGCGATGGACCGCTACGGAAGCGATCGCCCGGACACGCGCGTGCTGCTCGAGCTCGTCGATCTGACCGATGTCTTCCGCACCTCCGGGTTCAAGGCCTTCGCGGGCGTCGTCGGATCCGGGGGCATCGTGAAGGCGCTGCCGATCGCCGATGCCACGGCGCTCACCCGCGGCGAGATCGATCGCCTCGAGAAACTCGTTCGCAAGGAACTCGGGGCGAAGGGGCTCGGCTGGATCCGCGTCGAGGACGATGGCTCGTGGAAATCGCCGATCTCGAAATTCCTGGGCGAGGCCGAGATTGAAGCGATCCGCGAGCGCTGCAAGGTCGAGCCGGGCATGGTGATCTTCTTCCAGGCGGACACGAAGGACCGGGCCAATACGATCCTGTCGCGGTTGCGGGAGGATCTCGGACGGCGACTCGGGCGCGTCGACGATCGGGCGTGGGACCCCCTGCTCGTCGTCGATTTCCCGCTCCTCGAGATGGACGAGAAGGGCCAGCTCACGCATGTCCATCAGCCCTTCGTCGCACCGATCGAAGAGGATCTGGCCCTGCTCGACACGGCGCCCGAGAAGGTGCGCGGGACCCACTACGATGTCGTGTTGAACGGAACGGAACTCGGGTCGGGCAGCCTTCGCAACCATCGCAGCGACGTGCAGCGGAAGATCCTGCGAATCATGGGTTATAGCGACGAGGAGATGGAACGGAGCTTCGGCTTCCTGCTGAATGCCCTCGAAACCGGTGCGCCGCCCCATGGCGGATTCGCCTTCGGCTTCGATCGCTGGGTCATGAAGCTGGCCGGCGTCGACAACCTGCGCGACGTGATCGCCTTCCCGAAGACCCAACGGGGCCAGGATCTGCTGATGGAAGCACCGTCGCCCGTCGCGCCGGAACAGCTCGAAGAACTCGCGCTTCGCGTGCGGCTGCCGCCGTCCCGAAGCTGAATCGGACCGTACGAACGAGGAGGGAACTCTCATGGCAAGACCGAAGATCGCGTTGATCGGCGGGGGCAATATCGGAGGCATGCTGGCAGAGCAGGTTGCCTACCGGGAACTGGGCGATGCC
>DRKE01000135.1 GCA_011051925.1 Deltaproteobacteria bacterium | reverse complement strand
TTGTATCTATGTTTTTTCATTCGGAGGAAAACGGAAAACCGGCCGGACTCAATTTCTCGTCCTGTCGGGTCACCCGACCGACGCCAAAGAGCCAGTATTTTCCCCAGGGGCCGTGAGCAGCAGGATCTGCTGCTCGAGGACTTCCCGTGCGCGTTCGGGGGCAGCCCCCTCGTGCTCGAGCGAGAGGCCGAGGTACATCAGGAAGGCCTGGCCTGTCAGGATGGCCGCGACCTTTTCGGGGTCGATGTCCCGTCGGATCTCCCCGTTGGCGACTGCCTCCCGGAGAAGCGTCGAGTGGACCTTGAGCATGAGATCGATGGTCCCGCGCACCGCCGGGCGCAATTCATCGTCCGTCGCGGCCACCGCCGAGGCCTGGAGCCGGAGTCTCGCCATGTGCGGGTAGCGATGCGCCATCTCGATCGCCGTACTGGAGAGATGCCGAAGCCGTTCGATCGCTGAACCCCCTGACGCCATCGCCTCGCGGACGGCCGCGTTCATCTCCTTCTGCCGGAGACTCAAGGTCGCGACGAAGAGCTCGCGCTTCGATTCGAAATATCGGTACAGCGCCGGCTGGGTCACACCCGCGAGCTGGGCGACCTCCTCGGTCTTCGCGCCCCAATAGCCCGATCGACCGAAGACCTTCTCGGCGGCTTCGAGTATCTGCTGACGACGTGCTTCACCCCGCGCGCTCAATCGTCGACCTCTTCCCTTTCTCGACCGTCTTCCGCGGCAAGGGATGACACATCTGCCTCTTCGTCGCGACCCCCACCCGTCCATGGCGACAGCGGGCGAGGAGGCAAGTCGGTATCCTGTCGAGTGTGAGCAAGACGCCACCGCCCGGGCCGCCGATCAAGCGGCAGCCCCGACAGAAGCGCTCGCAGGTCCTGGTCCAGAGCCTGCTCGAAGCCGCACGGCTGATTCTCGACCGGGAAGGTCAGGAGGCCTTGACGACGAACCACATCGCGGAAGTCGCCGGTGTCAGCATCGGATCGCTCTACCACTATTTCACCGACAAGGATGCGATCGTCGAAGCGATCTTCCTCGCCGAGGAAGAGCAAAGCATCCGACAGCGCATCGGCTGGGCAGCCGAAGCGATCGATCTCCCACTCGAAGAAATGTTCCGACTGTTCATCGAACGAATCGCGGAACAACACCGACGCCTGCTCGAGATGCACAAGGGCCTCTACCTTCGACATCAGGAACACACGGATGTGAGGCGTCTCGCGGATGCACGCGCCGCCCCCAGTGCGGACGGCCGGCACGCGGTCGAGATCTTCCTCCAGGCCTGGTGCGAACGACACGTGGACGAGATCCGCCCTCGGCGGATCGAACAGGCCGCCTTCCTGCTCGACCGCGTCGGTTATTCGATGATGCGGGCGACGGTCGACGAACGCCCGGAATACCTCTCCGATCCCGCCTATGTCGAAGAGATGGTCCAGCTGCTCGTGCGCTATCTGCGGGCGGATTGATCGCTTCGGACCGCATCTCGGAGTCTTGCTGCTCCGGAGGGCCTCGCCTGTCCGGCGTTCCGTCTTCCTCGGGCGTTCCCCGGGGCGCCATCATGGCTGGCAAAGCCCTGCGGAGTCGTCCGTCCAGTCCCGGGTCCCGGGGCGGTCGGCTCGCCATCCCGGCCGTCTTCAGGCGTCCGTTGCTCGGTTCCTGGCCGATCCTGTCAGCCCGTTTCGGGCCTGCTCCAGGATGCGGGCGCCGCCTTCGAGGACCCGGTTCATCCAGACCGGATCGTTCGGGCGGAAGACCTCGACGATCTCCTGCTTGATGGTTCGCCCGAGAGGCGTGTCCGGATCTCCGTGATGCTCGAGCCAGTTGTCCTGACGCATCGCCCAGAAGACCCGGAACGGTTCATGCGTTCCGAACTCCGCGCCGAAGGTCGTGAGCTCGACACCTTCGGGCAGTCCGTCCAGCAGGCCTCCTTCGAGCGTGCCGTTCAGGACCGCCGAGACCGAATCACCCGAAAGAGTGCTCTCGACCGCGTCGCCGAACCAACGACGACCGCGCTGATAGGCGGGATCATCGGGGGGGCGGTCCGAGATGAGCACGTAGTTTCCGGATTCGCCGAGCCCGGTATGGAAATCGATCCAGGCGACGGACGAGGCACCGCGGGTTTCTTCTCGCGCGATTTCCCGGAGCAGCCGATTCGAGTCCTCATCGCGAATTCCGCCGAACTGGACGCCCTCGGGCCAACGATACTGTCCCGCGGTCAGGGCCGCCTGGAGGCGCGGAAAGCCGTGGGCCTCCGCGAACGCGAACAACGTCTTCCGACTCGATTCTTCGGAGGCGGGGTCGATCTCCTCGGGATTGATGGCCTGGAAGAGTTCGGCGTAGTCCGGGCTCTCCGGATGATCCTCCGGGTGGCGAAGGAAATTGCGGTTGAGGTCGACGTTGTTTTCGTTCACCCGGCGGAGCTCGGAAAAGCCGTAGGGATTGATCGCGTGCACCAGGAGCAGACCGGTATCCGGCGGGAGGTCGAGTCCCGAGAGCTGTTCGGTCAGCAGCTGGTGTTGAATGGCGCTGCCCGCGAAGCCTTCGACGCCGTGGATTCCCGAGCTGACCGCGAGGACGCGATCCGGTTCGCCGGGGCCGAGATAGGCGGTATCGATCGTGAGTTCGCCACCTCGGCGCCCGCGTGCCGCGATCGCCCGTCCCGAGACGACGGCACCCGCTCGTCCGGCCGCCTTGCGGAAGGCCTCGCGCGCTTCTTCGTAGTGGTCGAAAAAATGACGTCGATGGTCGGGACTCATGCTGCTGGCAGAATACCCGCTTGCGAGCGCTCGTGCGAGGCGATCCGGGGACGTCGGGCTTCCGGTTCGTTGGATCGCAGGTGGGGAACCATTGCGTTTCGCGTCGATCCCACGGCGAGGCGCGACGGACCCGTCAGATTCGTCGCCGTTGCCAGGTGTCGCTCCGGAAGCGGGAGATCAGCATGGCCGACTTCAGCACATAGTCGGCGACGAGGGTCGCCCAGACGAGCTGGATCCCGGCCTCGAACCAGGTCACGAGCGCCACGGCGAGGCCGATCCGCACCACGATGAGGCCGGAGAAGACGGTCAGCATCGGGAACAGCGTATCCCCCGCTCCGCGAAGGCTTCCGCCGATCGCGAACTCGACCGCCATGAAGGGATGCGCGAGCGCGAGGATCCACAGGATCGTGATCGTGAGGGCGACGACGGCGGGATCCGCCGTGAAGGCTTCGGCGATCGGTCGGGCACCGACCACGAGCAGCGCTCCGACTCCGCTCATCGTGGCCATCGCGGCGATCGTCGAACGCCAACCGGCACTCGAGGCGCGCTCGGGCGAGCGGGCGCCCAGTTGTTGACCCACGAGGGTGGCGGCCGCCATCGAGAATCCGATGCCGGGAATGAAGGAGAACGAGAGGATCGTCGTGCCGATGTTGTAGGCCGCGATCACGTTCGTGCCGAAGGGACTCATCAGCCGCTGGAAGGCGAGCAGGCCCGCCTGGAAGAAGCCGCTCTCGGCCCCCGCCGGCGTTCCGATCCGGCCGAGCCGTCGCAGCATGGGGGGGTCGGGTCTCCAGCGGGCCCCCGTCGGAGACAGGACGAGCCGGCGCGTCTTCCAGAGCCCCCAGAAGAGGCCGGCCATCGTGATCAGTGCGATGTCCGAAGCGATGGCGGCCCCGACGACGCCCAGCGTCGGCGCGCCGAGGTTCCCATGGATCAGCACCCAGTTCAGGAAGACGTTCACGAGCGCCCCGACGACGCTGACGCCAAGAGGGGTCTTTACATCGCCCGCCGCCCGAAGCCCGGCACCGAAGACCATCGCGATCGAAAGCGGGAGCGTTCCCCAGATCCGCCACCAGAGGTAGTCCGAGCCGAGCGCGATCACATCGGGCTCCACGCCGTAGAGGGCGATCGCGTGGGTCGTCAGGGGCAACAACAGGGCCGAGCCGAACAGGGCGAGTCCCCCGCCCAGGATCTGGGCCTGACGGAAGGATCTGTCCGCCGACTCCGAGTCTCCGCGTCCGACCGCGCGAGCGAGCACCGCGGTCAGTCCGGCGGGTGCGATCGCGCCGATCGACTCGAGCAGCCAGTAGAACTGGCCGCCGACGCCCACGCCGGCCAGGGCGGACGGACCGAGGGAGCCCACCATCGCGAAATCCGTGAATCGGACGACCGTGGCCGCGGCCATGGCCGCCATCGTCGGCCAGGCGAGGGCCCAGATTCCGCGCGAGGTAACACCGAGCGGTGTCGAATGTCCCCGTCCGGTGGCCGGGGATGCTTCGTCGACTTCGTCGCGAGGAGTACCGGATGGTTTCAATCGGAATCCGCTGGTGGGAGCGAGCATCCCGGGATGCCCGGAGGATCGGATCGTTCGGTCTTTGGCAAATGAAGGGAATCGGGAGGGTACATCGCTTTTCGCTTGCCGGAGTCCCGACCGATCCGGTCTCGCAGGAAACCGGATCTCCCGACGAAACCCGGCTTCGATGTCGTATCTTCAGCGGGCACGATTTCATCGACCGGCTTCCGGTCCCCGGGCCCCGGTCCATTCGGCTCGACGATGATGGGGGAGACTCGATTGGACGGCAGGCGGGGATGGTGGGTCGTGGCGGGTTGTTTCCTGACACTCTCCATGACCTCGGGAATCTCGTTCTTCGTGTTTCCCGTCGCGATGGTCCGGATCATGCCCGAGACGGGCTGGCGGCTCGAGGAGGTTGCCCTCGGTGCGACGATCTGGGGACTCTCGGCTGCCGTCCTCAGCCCCCTCTGCGGAATGCTGATCGACCGCTTCGGGCCGAGACGGGCCATTCTCTTCGGAATCGTCTACTCCGCGGCGATCGCGATCTCCTTTTCCCGCGTCGAGACCCTCGCCGGGTTCTATCTGGTGATGACTGCCGCTCCATTCGGGGCCATGCTCTCGACCTATATCCCCGTCGGCGCGGTCGTGACGCGCTGGTTCGTCCGGTATCGGGGGATCGCCCAGGGCGTGGCGATGCTGGGGACCGGCTTGGGCGGGGCGCTCTTTCCCCAGTGGGCCGCCGCGCTTCTCGAGGATCATGGCTGGCGCGAAACCTATGCCATCCTCGGCGCGTTCGAACTCGTCGCATTGATTCCCGCCTGGT
>DRKE01000134.1 GCA_011051925.1 Deltaproteobacteria bacterium | reverse complement strand
GTCCAGGCGGAGATCGTCCTCGATGCATTGGTCGGCGACCGGACGCTCGTCGAGATGTGGACCGAGTTCCTGAAACATCCCCTGGCCCGCGAACGATTCGCTGCGATCTACGAGCGTTCACGGCAGCGACTCGCGGAGACCCTGGAGCGGGGAATCGCAAGGGGCGAGATCGCGCCCTGCGAACCCCGCCACGCGGCAGCGATGCTGACCGCCGTGATCGAAGGGCTGCTCTTGCAGGCCCTCGCGGATCCCTGTTTCGATCCCCTCGACGCCTGGCCGACCACCTGGCAGATCCTGTCGGCGGGGATGGCACCTGACGTCTGAGTCTCGATCGATTCCTCGAGTCCGCGTACCCCGCTTCTCTCTCCACGCATCTTCTTTCTCCCGGCATCCTCGAAATCGTCGGGGGACACGCCGGACGGCCTGAAGCGGCGCCACCAGCGGCTTCAGCTCCTTTGGATCGCAAAGGAGATCGACTAGTCTGCGCGGGATCGAAAGAACCCGAGAACGAAAGCCGAGGAGACGAGATGGTCGAAGTGAAGGGGAACTGCAGGCCGGGCTTCGAAGCCGTTCGGGAGGCCTTTGTCGCGAACTTCGAACAGGGCCCGGACGTCGGCGCGAGCGTGGCGGTGACCCGGGACGGGGAGTTCGTCGTCGACCTCTGGGCGGGCGCGGCCGACATGCGGGGAACCCCCTGGGCCGAAGACACGATCGTCAACGTCTATTCCACGACCAAGACCATGGCGGCGACCTGCGTCCTGATGCTCGCCGATCGTGGCGCACTCGATCTGCATGCTCCGGTCGCCGAATACTGGCCCGAATTCGCGCAGAATGGCAAAGCGGGCGTGACGGTCGCGCATGTCATGAGCCACAGCGCCGGACTCTCGGGTTTCGACGAGCCGACACCGAGCGATCTCTATGATTGGGAGGACATCGTCGGTCGACTGGCCGCACAAGCCCCCTGGTGGAAACCGGGAACGCAATCGGGCTACCACGCGGTGACCCAGGGATTCCTGCAGGGCGAGATCGTCCGGCGCGTCTCGGGTCGCACGATCGGCCGATTCTTTCGCGAAGAAGTCGCCGAACCCCTCGGTGCGGATTTCCACATCGGGCTCGATGCCTCGAACGACGCCCGGGTGGGCGAACTCATCCCACCCGCGATGGGGCTCGGCGCCGCAGCCACCGACCCCGACTCGATCGCCGCACGCACCTTCGCCGGCCCCCGACTCGACGCGACGGAACCCCGGACCCGCGCCTGGCGCGAAGCAGAGATTCCAGCCGCTGGGGGAATCGGCAACGCGCGCTCCGTCGCACGCATCCATTCAGCCCTCGCTTGTGGCGGCAGCGTCGATGGTGTCCGACTGATGAGCGAAGCAGGCGTCGGGCGCATCTTCGAGGAACAGACGCGCGGAACGGATCTCGTCTTGGGCATCCCGGTCGTCTTCGGCATGGGCTTCGGACTCAACGATGCCTCCTTCCCGATCAGCCCCAATCCCCGTACGTGCTTCTGGGGAGGCTGGGGCGGCTCGCTGGCCATCATCGACCTCGATGCGCGCGTTTCCATCGCCTACGTGATGAATCACATGGAAGCCAACCTGGTCGGCGACAAACGCGGGGCTGGCATCGCGATGGCCGCCTATCAGGCGCTGGCAAGATGAGCGACCGGCCCACGAGCCGGCATCGATCGCTTGCGCTGCATTGAAGCCAGGCGGATGAGCCCGATGCAGATCAACGCGGCTGCCGATGGCTCCGCAACGACGACGGCTGCGATGCCGCGAAGTCCGGAGTCCCTTCGGATCCATATCTGAACACATGGTCACATATGGGTATCGGCCTCAAGACCGGGAATGGCAGACCCGGGCGGATCGCGCCCGCGATCCCCGGATCTCCATCCCTCGGGGGCCGACTTGCCCGGGGTCGTCGTACGCGTTCCACTCTGGGTCATGACACGCTCGATGCTGGTCGCCTCGATCCTCATGCTCGTCTCATCGGCTGCCGCCCATGCCCAGGTCGGGCTGCTTCCCGACGAGATCGAGCGCGTGGACGTGATCGCCATCGAACGGGACGGCCGGGATCTCTTCGCCTTCGATGCGCTTTCGGGAAGGCGGTCGGCGATTCGACTCGAGGTCGACGAGGAGGTCTTCTTCGAGCGGAGTCGGGGGCGGATCGGTCTCGTCCTGACCAACCGCCGCGCGCTCGCTGTCGCACCCGGCGTCGGTTGGCAGGAGCTGCGCTATCGGCTGAATGAAGGGGCGCCGAAGGTCGGTCTCGTCGATGATCGGGTGGCGTTGGCCGTGACCGGCCGGCGGGCATTGGGTTTCCTGGGAAGGGGAATCTGGGTCGAGACGCGATTCTCGCCCCAGGAATCGGCCGAGGCCCTGCGCGTGGGGTCGGCGGCAGCGGTCGTCGCCACGAACCGGCGGGCCCTGGGTCTCGCGCCGGATCTCGGGCGTTTCGTCCCGACCGCGCTCCAGATTCGCGAAGAGCTCGAATCCATCCGCGCCGAGGATACGATCGTGACGCTGCGCACGAATCGCCGGATCCTGGTCTTCTCGGCACCCCGCGGAATCTGGACGGAGCAGATCCGCCGGATCCATTGATCCGCACGAATCCATTCGCCCAGACGGGAGGGGATGAGATAGCTTCTACGCCCGCCCCCCCGAGCGATACCGGAAAGCAGATTCTTCTCCCATGGCCAGGGCCACCCGATCCACGGATTCCTCGAAGACGAAGACCCCAGCGAAGCGCAAGGCGAGTCCCCGTTCCCGGGACGCGAAGGCCGCCCCCGCGCGAGCCGGGAGCAAGAAGGAGGTCGCCTACGACGAGAAGGCGATCCAGACCCTCGACGCCCTCGAGCACATCCGTCTCCGAACGGGCATGTACATCGGTCGTCTGGGCGACGGCTCGACGCCGATCGACGGCATCTACGTCATGATGAAGGAGGTGATCGACAACTCGGTCGACGAGTTCATCATGGGCGTCGGCAAGAAGATCGAGATCCGTCGCGACGGCGCGACGATCGAGGTCCGGGACCATGGTCGGGGCATCCCGCTCGGGAAGGTCGTCGAGTGCGTCAGCCAGATCAACACGGGCGGGAAGTACAACGACGACGTCTTCCAGTTCTCGGTCGGCCTGAATGGCGTCGGGACGAAGGCCGTGAACGCCCTGTCCGCGGATTTCGAGGTCCGAAGCTTCCGGGATGGAAGGTTCAAACAGGCCAGTTTCATCCGGGGCAAGCTCCAGAAGGAAAAATCGGGCAAGAGCGAAGAACCGAATGGCACCTACATCCGGTTCACGCCGGACCCGGAGATCTTCGGGACCTATGAATGGCGCGAAGAATTCATCGAACATCGTCTGCGCTACTACGCCTATCTGAACAGCGGTCTCAAGCTCGTCTACAACAAGGAGACCTTCCAGAGCCGGAACGGCCTGAAGGACCTGCTTCTGGACGAGCTGGGCGAAGCGCAGCCCCACTACGAGATCGCGCACTGCTCGGGTGACCGCTTCGAGTTCGCCTTCACCCACGGCCATGCCTATGGCGAATCGTATTTCTCCTTCGTGAACGGCCAGTACACGAACGACGGGGGCTCGCATCAGAGCGCGTTTCGCGAGGGCCTGCTGAAGGGCGTGAACGAATTCGCCAAGAAGAGCTACGCCGGCGAGGACGTGCGGGACGGAATCGTCGCGGCCATCGCCGTCAAGCTCCAGGATCCCGTCTTCGAGAGCCAGACGAAGAACAAGCTCGGCTCTTCCGATGTCCGGAGCTGGCTCGTTCCCGTCGTGAAGGACAAGGTCATCCGCTGGCTCCACGAGAACCAGGCCGAGGCGAAGCGGCTTCTCGAGAAGGTCGCGATGAACGAGAAGGTCCGGAAGGAACTCTCGGCGATCAAGACCCAGGCGCGGGAGCGGGCCAAGAAGGTGGCGATCCGGATTCCGAAGCTCACGGATTGCAAGTTCCACTACGACGATCCGAAGGCCAAGCTCCGCGAGGACACGACGATCTTCCTGACCGAGGGGGATTCGGCGGCGGGCGTGATGGTGCCGACGCGGAACGTTCTCACCCAGGCGATCTATTCCTTGAAGGGGAAGCCGCTCAACTGCCATGGACTGAAGCGTGATGCGATCTACAAGAACGAGGAGCTCTACAACATCATGCGGGCCCTCGGGATCGAGGAGAGCCTCGAAGGGCTGCGCTATAACCGCGTCGTTCTCGCGACCGACGCCGACGTCGACGGCATGCACATCCGGAACCTGCTCCTGACGTTCTTCCTGCGCTATTTCGAGGAGCTCGTCCTGAAGGGGCATGTCTACATTCTCGAGACGCCGCTCTTCCGGGTCCGGAACAAGAAGGAGACGCGATACTGCTATTCGGACGCGGAGCGGGACCGGGCGATGGAGGAACTCAAGGGACCGGAGGTGACCCGCTTCAAGGGACTCGGCGAGATCAGCCCGAAGGAATTCGGGCAGTTCATCGGAGAGGGGATCCGTCTCCTGCGCGTCAGCGTGGGCTCGATGGGTGAGGTCGAGAAGAGCCTCGACTTCTTCATGGGCAAGAACACGCCGAGCCGCCGGGACTTCATCGTCGACAACCTGGCCACGGACGTCGTTTCCGGAGACGTCCTATGAGCCAACTCGAATCCTTGATGAAGGACCACTTCATCGAGTATGCGAGCTATTTCATCCTGGACCGTGCGATCCCCGATCTGAGGGACGGTCTCAAGCCCGTCCAGCGCCGGATCCTCCATACGCTCTTCCGCATGCACGATGGTCGCTTCCACAAGGTCGCGAACGTGATCGGCGATACGATGAAGCTCCACCCGCACGGTGACGCATCGATCGGCGACGCCCTCGTGGTCCTGGCGAACAAGGACTTCTTCATCGAGCGACAGGGCAATTTCGGAAACCTGCTGACGGGTCATCGCGCGGCCGCCC
>DRKE01000133.1 GCA_011051925.1 Deltaproteobacteria bacterium | reverse complement strand
TCTCGAAGAAGAGGTCGACGAGGTCGGGATCGAACTGGGTTCCCCGACCCTTGAGGAGCCGGTCGCGGACTTCGGTCTGGGTGTAGGCCTTCTTGTAGGGACGCTCGGTCGAGAGGGCATCCCAGACGTCGACGATGCTCACGATGCGTGCCACGAGGGGGATCTCCTCGCCTTCGAGTCCTTCCGGATAGCCCGTCCCGTCCCAACGCTCGTGGTGGTGGATGACGCAATGGAGTGTCGAAGGTTCGAGGCCGACGACGGGCGCGATGATGCCGGCGCCGATTTCCGGATGGCGCTGCATCAGGAGGCGCTCTTCGGCATCGAGTCCTTCGGGCTTGTTGAGGATCGCGTCGGGGATTCCGATCTTCCCGACGTCGTGGAGGAGTGCGCCGAGTTCCATCGCCCGGATCTCCTCATCGGGCAGACCGAGGCGGGCACCCATGAGGGAGGAGAAGGCGGCGAGCCGCCGACAGTGCTGGTCGGTGTAGCCGTCCCGGGCTTCGACGGCCCCGGCGACCGCGGCGATCGAGGACTCGAAGGTTTCGCGAAGACGGTCGATCAGCTGGAGGTTCTGCGCCGTGAGCGCCAACTGGGCGGCGACGGTCGAGATCGTGCGGCGATGGAGGGCATCGAGGGGCTGCCGGCTGGGTCGGAAGACGACGAGGACGCCGAGCGACTCGGCCCCGGCGACGAGGGGCGCATGGACGACCTGGACGTCGTCGTCCGCCGCCCGACTCTCGACGACACGCGTCTCCCGCAGTGCCCGGGAAGCGGCCTCGAGATCGATCGGGAGTGGCGTGTCGGGGGAATCCCCGGGGCGCCATTCGAGGCGATCCTCGCCGAGCGTGCCCGAGGCCGAAGCACGCAGAAGGACGACCCCGCTGGCCGAGACGACGTCTCCGAGGAGTTCGAGCGCGAGTTCCAGGCTGTCCTGGCTGCCTTCCCGGGCCTTCTCGTCGGCGAGCGAGACCGAGGAAGCGTCGCCGAGTCGTGCGAGGGCGTCGAGGGAGCTTTCCTGGGCATCGGCGCGTGCCTGGATCCGAAACCGGAGGCGCTCGATCCCCAGCGCGTATTGAGTGGCGATCAGGCCGACTGCGACCGCCAGCGGGATCCTCGAGCCGAGGAACCAGAGCGTCGCCCAGCCGAGACCGAGTGAGAGCGCGGCTGTACCGAGAAAGAGAAGACTTCGGGCGAGACCGCTCTGGCGGTTCCAGGATACGGTCGCGAATCCCAGGACGAGGTAGGCGAGAAAGGCCCAGGTCGCAGGCGCATCGGCAAGAACGGATTGGCCGGCGCGTTCGGCTGCGGCCGTGCGATAGCCGATCGCCTGGATCAGGACACCCGGCAGGGCCGGTGCGATCGGCGTCGACCAGAGGTCCTGGAACTCCGCCGCGGTTGCGCCGATGAAGACGCTGCGCCCCCGGATCAGGGCCGGGTCGAATCGGCCTTCGATGAGGTCGATGTAGGCCAGGGTCGGGATCTCCGGAAGGGCGCGCCGGAAGTCCAGGGCGGCTGTGCGCCGATCCGTCGGATCCTTCCCGGTCCCCGGCGACGGTGCCTGGGACGTCGCGACGCCGAGCGTCGCGCGCGCGAGCGAAGGAATCTCGTCTCCGGCGATCCGGCTCGCCCTGGGAACGTCGCGGACGACGCCATCCGGGTCGATCGGAACGAGGACGCTGCCCAACCCGGCCGCGGCCGCCTCGAGTCGGGGAATCGGTCGATTGACGATCTCGAGACGCGCTCCGTCCGCCAGTGTCTGGATCTGGGAGAAGGTCGCGAGAACGACGTGTCCGCTGTCTCGGATGCCCTCGGCAAATGCCGCGTCGGATTCCGGCGTCGAGGGAGACGAGAAATCGATGTCGAAGGCAATCGATCGTGCTCCGGCCGTGTCCAGTCTCTCGATCGCTTTCGCGTGCAGGCTCCGTGGCCAGGGCCAGTCGACGCTGGCCCGCAGGCTCCGTGGGTCGATCGTGACGACCACGACATCGGGTAGACTTCGGGGTGGCAGCGGGATCCGATCCGGAGCCATGCGCAGGAAGCTGTCCTGGAGTCGGCGATCGAGGCCGTCCGCGATGCCGATTCCCTGCGCGAGGATCGCGAGCACGACGACAGCGAGCGTCGAGACGACCTGGATCCGGTCTCGGAGAAATGGCGGGAATCGACTCATGAGAACCCTTGAATCGGAGCTGCGGGAAGGCGCCTTGAGCGCCCGTCTTCCCGACGTCTCCAGGACTCACGCGTGGTGCTGCACGAGGCGGGCAACACGGCGGCGGATCGGCAGGGGCGACGCGGTCGAGCGGAAATCCGGGTGCAGCCGGAGACAAGCGATCTCTTCGTGCCCCGGGGTCAGCGACCGGGCCGTCCGAAGCGGAGACGGGCGTTCTCGACGATCGCGCGGGTATCGCAGTCGATGGCGTGGTCGTTCACGATTCCCATCGATTGCATGAAGGCGTAGGCCGTCGTCGGGCCGACAAAACGGAAGCCGCGACGCTTGAGTTCCTCCGACA
Source organism: Deltaproteobacteria bacterium (assembly GCA_011051925.1). Taxonomy (GTDB): domain Bacteria; phylum Myxococcota_A; class UBA9160; order UBA9160; family UBA4427; genus UBA4427. The sequence continues at coordinate 254 of DRKE01000133.1, read as the reverse complement.
TCGCCCGCGAAGCGGGCGTTTCCGTCAGGCGGGCCAACGTGCGCGCGTCCAGGCGACTCTGCCGATCGGCCTCATCCGGCTCGAACTGCCAGAAGAACGCGCCGAGCGAACCGAATTCGTCGCGGAGCCGTCGAGCGCAGCGGGCGTTGCTGAGAACGGCTTCGATCTTGCCCCGATGACGGACGATTCCCTCGTCCCGAAGCAGGCGTTCGACGCTCCGTCGATTCCAGCGGGCGATCCGGTCGAAATCGAAT
>DRKE01000132.1 GCA_011051925.1 Deltaproteobacteria bacterium | reverse complement strand
GGTGGCAACCCAACGAAATCGGTCTCCGGCATTTGTCGGATCCACCCCGGCTCCTTCCTTCCGATCGTTTTTCGCGGGCGGCCCCTGCATCTGTCGGATGGTCGGTCCGTCCCCCGGTCGTAGTCTTCGATGCATACACCAGACCGGAGGCCCAGCCCATGCTGCCCGATCCCCTTCATCCCGCCGTCGTCCATCTGCCGATCGCCCTGGCGGTCCTGGTTCCCGGCTTCGCTCTCGTCATGACCATCCTGATCCATCGAAGACTTCTTCCGGTTCGAAGCTGGGCCCTGGTCATGCTGCTCCAGATCGGGCTCGTGGGTTCCGGTTGGCTGGCCCTCGAGACCGGAGAGCGGGAAGAGGAGCGCGTCGAACGAGTCGTGGCCGAGCGTCCCATCGAAACCCACGAAGAGGCTGCCGAGCGATTCCTGGTCGTCGCAGGCCTCGGAATTCTCGCCCTGGGTGCCGGCCTGCTTCCGCAGCGGGGCGGGACGCTGGGTCGTGTGGCCGGGACCGTCGTGAGCCTGGCCGTCCTGACGGCGGGGTTCCAGGTCGGTCATACGGGAGGGGAACTCGTCTACCAGCATGGCGCTGCGAACGCCTATGTCGATTCCCGCTCCCGCGCGCGCGATCTGTCAGCGACCAGCGCCGCTCGATCCGGTCCGACCGCGACGTTCCGTCACGACGATGACGACGATTGATCCGATTCGAAACCCGGGGGATGGCCCGCGCATCCCCCCGAACAGACCCGACGAGGAGAACATCATGAAACACAAGCGATTCGTTCGAACCCTGACCACGGTGGGCATTCTCCTGGTTCCGGCCTTCCATTCCTTCGCGGAAGAAGAGGACATCCCGGCCCCCATGACCTGGCAGCAGTTGATGACCCGAGAGGAGCGGGAACAGTATCGGGCGGCGATGCAGGCGCTCGAAACCCGGGAGGAGCGCGCCGCCCTTCGCGCTCGACACCAGGCGGAGATGCGCGAGCGGGCGAAGGCCCGGGGCATCGAATTGCCGGCACGACCGCGTCCCTCCGAGCCGCAGGAGGGCGCGATGCCCGCTACGAAGGACGGCCGCCTCCGCGGACATGAGCTCATGACGGCGGAGGAGCGCGAAGCCCATCGAGAGGAGATGCGTTCGAAGGCGACCGCCGAGGAGCGTGAGGAGACGCGAGAAAAACACCACGAGACGATGACGGAGCGGGCACGGGAATGGGGTGTGGCGCTTCCCGATCGTCCGATGCCGCGTGGGAGGGGCGGCTCGGGGCGAGGTGCCCGGCGGTAGGCCCGGGGAGGCGGAAGCGACATGGAAGGACGAAGGCTGCGGCGAATCGTCGCGCTTCAAGCCGTATTCGGCATCGGAATCGCCATCATCGCGGGTTGTGAGCGGGAGGATCCGGCACCGGGCCGGGAGGTCGTCGCCGGGGACAGGACATCGGATCCCGGTTCGTTGCGCGAGATCATGGCCGGGCTCGGCCGGGAGATGGACGAGATGGCCCGGGGATTCTGGATCGGGGATCTCGCCTCCGTCGAGGCGGCGGCCCGCTCCATCGCCGCGCACCCCCGCGTTGCGATGCAGGAGCGGGCGCGGATCCAGGACGCGTTGGGGTCGGCATTCGCGGGATTCGTCCGAGCCGACCGATCCGTTCACGACGCGGCCCTCCGGGTGGCGGCCTCAGCGGCATCCGGTGACATGGTCGCGACGCTCGGCGAATGGAACGAGCTGCAGTCGGAATGCGTGAACTGCCATCAGACCTTTCGCGATCGCCTGCGAAACGGGCCGGTCAACTCGCGATGAGCAGGCGAAGGCGATTGCCGACGCGTTCGGCATTGTCCGCGAGGTTGGCGATCCAGCCGATGATCTGGTTCCAGAAGACGACGCCGACGCCGAGCTCCGACTCGAGGGAGAAGAGCTTCCGTTGCGCGCGTTCCGCGAGTTCATCGGTTTCGGATTCGAGGCGGGCGAGTTCGTCGATCATCTCTTCGACGCGGCCGACTTCGCGCCCCCGGAAGCCCGTTTCCAGCAGTTCGTCGAGTTCGTTGATGATCCGTTCGGCCGCTTCACACGCATCGATCGCCCGCCGGACCAGCTCGAGCATCGGCTCGGCGAGCGCCTCGGGAACGGTCATCGACCGGATCTCGATCAACTCCGCGATGTCCTGGGCGCGGTCGGCGATCGAATCCTGATAGTCGAGGATCTCGAGCATGTCGCGGCGCTCGATCGCGAGCATCAGACGCTTGGGCAGATGGCTTCGGATCTCGTTCTTGATCCGGTCGGCTTCATGCTCGAGACGGTCGATCTCGGCTCGCCGCGCCACGAGGTCCGGGGCTTCGCCCGAGGACATCGATTCGAAGAGTGCCAGGACCTCTCGCGCGCACGCGACCGAGGCTTTCATGTGTTGTTGCATCGGGCGGATCGGAGATTTCCCGAACAGACCTGCCATCAGCGACATTGCATATCCCTCCCGTCCGAACGGGCCCCCTGCGTCAGCCGAGAAGTCCCTTGAAGAAGTAGTAGAAGAAGATCGACAAGACCGCGGCGATCGGCAGAGTCGAGACCCAGGAGACGAGGATGTTCGCGACCACGCGGAGGTCGAGTGCACCGATTCCTCGCGCCAGACCGACTCCGAGAACGGATCCAACGAGAATGTGGGTCGTCGAAACCGGAATGCCGAGACGCGACGCGAGCACGATCGTGATCGCCGAAGCGAGCTCCGCCGAAAAAGCCCGACTCGGCGTCAGGGCCGTGATCTTCTTTCCGACCGTTTCGATCACGCGATAGCCCCAGGTCGCGAGGCCGATCACGATCCCCACGCCGCCGACGACCAGCATCCAGGGCGCCACCGCCGCCTTCTTCGCGATTTCGACGCCCTGTTCGATATTGATGACCGCGGCGAGCGGCCCGATCGCGTTGGCGACGTCGTTCGAGCCGTGGGCGAAGGCGACGGAGCTGGCCGTCAGGAAGACGAGAACGACGAAGACCCGCTCGGTCTGTTGGAAGCGATCGTCCTCGCTTTCTTCGGTCGGCTGCAACCGCGCGGTCATCAGCCTGCCGACGAGGGCGCCGATCGCGCCGAAGGCTCCCGACAGCAACAATGCCCGGGGCAGGTCGAAATCGAGGTGGAGGTTCTTGAGCCCTTTGAAGAGGGTGACCAGCCCGATGATGAAGAAGACCGCGAAGAAGAACATCGGGGCCCAGCGTTTGGCTTCGTCGAAGGGCTCGTCGCGGTCGAGGATCAGGACCCGGATCAGGTTGAAGATGCCGAACGCCAGCGCGCCCCCCATGATCGGGGAGGTCACCCAGGAAGCGACGATCGAGCCGACCTTCCCCCAGGCGACGGCCTCCGGGCCCAGCCCGACGGCCCCGAAACCGACGATGGCCCCGACGATGGAATGGGTCGTCGAGATCGGCAGTCCCATCCGGGTCGCGCCGACCAGAAGCGTCGCCGCGGCCGCGAGCGCGCCCAACATCCCATAGAGGAGAAGCTGCTGCTCTCCCGCCAGGGCCGACGTGTCCAGGATGCCCTTGCGAACCGTGTCGGTGACGTGTCCTCCGACGAAGAAGGCACCGCAGAACTCGAGGATGCCGGCGAGGACGACGGCCCGGCGGATTGTGAG
>DRKE01000131.1 GCA_011051925.1 Deltaproteobacteria bacterium | reverse complement strand
GGGGGGCGAAGAGTCCCGTCCGAGCGACCCGGTAGATCGCGCCCGCATAGTCGTCGCTGACGTAGAAAGCGCCGTCCGGTCCCTCGGCGACATCGACCGGGCGACCGATGACCTCGTCACCGACGAGGAAGCCTGTCAGGAAATCCCGTTCGGTGATCCGGCCCCGATCGTCCCAATGGAGCGAAACGACCTTGTAGCCATCGAGTTCCGAGCGATTCCAGGACCCGTGCAGCGCGACGAGGGCGGCCCCGCGGATCGATCCGGGCGCATCGGGATGGCGTACGAAGGTCATTCCGAGAGGGGCGTTGTGCGCGCGGAACGCGTGGGCGGGGGGGATCGAGGAGGCGATGCGTGCCTCCTGCCCTTGTCCGAAGTCGGGATCGGGAACCCGGTCTCCATATGCGACCGGCCAGCCGTAGAAACCACCCCGTTCGATCCGGTTCAATTCGCAGGGCGGGAGATCGTCGCCAAGCAGGTCGCGGCCGTTGTCGGTGGCGAAGAGTTCGCTCGTGCCGGGGCGCCAATCGAACCCGACGGAGTTCCGCAGGCCGGTGGCGAAGATCTCCTCCCCCGAACCGTCGGGCCGGTAGCGGAGGATCGCGGCCCGGCGTGGGTCCTCTTCTTCACAGACGTTGCAGCTCGATCCGACGCTGAGCAGGATCTGGCCGTCCGGTCCGAAGCGCAGGGTCCGGGACCAATGGTTCCCGCCCGATGGGATGCCCTCGACGATGCGTTCCGGGATGCGGGTCACGGCGAGCGAGTCAGGACCCGATTCGGCGTAGTCGACCCGCGCGATGGCCCCGCCCTCGGCGATGTAGAGCCGACCGGCGTGAAAATCGAATCCATGCGGGCGGTCCAATCCGTCGATCAGGACCCGCTGTCCGTCGGATCGCCCGTCGCCATCCCGATCGCCGAAGACCAGGAGCAGCCGGCCGAGACGCGGCTGGCTCACGACCAGATCCCCTCCCGGGCTGAAGCGCATGAAACGGGCGTTGGGGATCCCTTCGGCAAAAAGACCGACCTCGAAGCCCGGGGCGGTGCGGAAGCGGCTCTCGACGACGTCCTCGCTCGGGGCTTCGATGCCCCGACCGAGAATCGAATTGAGAATCGGGCCCTTGACCGCCATTCCTTCGGGCAGGAAGAGGTTGCATGCCACGAACCCAGCGACGATCGACAGCGCGACACCGATTCCGACCTTCCGCATCGATTCCTCCTTCCAGCCGCGGCGGAGGGTACCCGACCCGATGGTCCGGACACCGGGAACGGCTCCCGTGCTCCGGGTCGGTTCCGTCCCCCGCCCGGCGGTCGGGGCAGCCCGGGGACGGATCTGCCGCGTGAATCGGGGAAATCCCCCCTTTTTCCCTGCAGGGACCTTGACGAAAGCCCTTGTCTGACGGATACATAGGCGCTCTTTACACCGGCCGCCGAAGCGTGGCCCGAGGCGGGATCAGGATGCAGAAGATTCGAAAGGGCGACCTCGTCCAGGTCGTGAGTGGGGCGGGCGCTGCCAAGGCGGCCCAGGGCCGCGTCATTGCCGTCGATGCGGCGAAGGGTCGCGTGCGCGTCGAGGGCGTGCGACTCCAGAAACGACATCTTCGTCCCGGACGCAGTGGCGCACGCGAGGGCGGGATCGTCGAGACAGAGGGTTATGTCGATGCATCGAACGTGATGCTCGTGCATCCTGGTGACAACAAGCCCTCGCGCGTCCGGGTCGAAACGCGCGACGGCCGGCGCGTTCGCGTCTTCGTGCGCGGCGGGGACATCGTGCCCGATCCGGCCGGGGCCTAGCCGGGAAGCCCAGACTCCAGGGAGAATCGAACCAGACATGGCGAAGAGCAAACGCGAACAGATCAAGCTCGAATCGACGGCGGGCACCGGGCATTTCTATACGACCTCGAAGAACCGCACGAATACGCCGAACAAACTCGAGTTCAAGAAATACGATCCCGTCGTGCGAAAGCACGTCCTCTACAAGGAAACCAAGCTCAAGTAGTCGGTGACTCCATGGAGGGGCGCCGCGCCTTCCCGGGTTGCGACGGCCTCCCCGCGGATCGTCATGCGTGGCTGCTGCAGGAAGCACGAAGGATGAATCAAGAAGCGCCCGATCCTCCGGGTCGGTCGTGAACAACCACCAGAGAGGGATTCCGAATGGCCTGGGTGATCACCCGAATGTGTCGCGACTGTCTGGACATGGCATGTGTCGAGGTCTGTCCCGTCGACTGTATCGTTCAACACAAGGACAAGGCCGACGCGCCGGGCTATGAGAATCAGCTCTATATCGATCCCGAGGAATGCATCAACTGTGGTGTCTGCGAGCCGGAATGCCCCTGGGAGGCGATCTTCGAGGACGAGCAGGTTCCGGCGATCTTCCAGGAGGACATCGCGCTGAATGCCCGGATCGTCGAGGATCGCGACAACTTCATCGTCCCCGAGCGGGAGGATCGCGACGTTCCTTCGCCGGAAGAGATCGCCAAGAACAAGGCGAAGTGGGGCTACGACGGCTAGCCCGGTCGCGGCCCGCGGTCAGGCCTCCGAAGCATTCCCCGAAAGCCCGCCTGCCTCGTCGAAGGCCCGGGCCATCACTTCCGTGACGGCCCGGAGATCGGATTCCGTGGGGGGGGCGTCGAGCTGCGCGGTCCAGATCCGCAGCTGCTCGACGGCCTGGTAGACGAGCATCCATTTTCCACCGACAGTACGGCAGCCACGACGCTCTGCATCGAGGAGGAGTCGGGTTCGCTCGGGCGAGTAGACCGCATCCAGTACCACGGCACCCGGCGGGAGTGCGTGAGCCGGGACGGGCGAGCGCATCTCCCCCATTCCCACGCTCGTCGTGTTGACCAGGATCGCCGGTGCGAGCTCCGCGAGCTGCTCGAGGGGGCCAGCGGCGGTCGCATCGAGTTCCCTGACGATTCGCTCCGCACGCTCGATCGTGCGGTTCAGGACGAAGACCTCGCAGCCCCGGGACCACAGGCCATGGATGAGCGCACGCGCGGTGCCGCCGGCACCGAGAACGACGGCGCGCTGTCCCTCGATCGCGATCTCCCGCTCCAGCGCGCGGAGGCCGCCCAGCCAATCCGTGTTGGATCCGACCAGGCGATCGCCCATCCGGGTGACGGTATTGACGGCACCGATCCTGCGGGCGACGTCGTCGACCTCATCGAGCAGCGGCATGATCGTTTCCTTGTGCGGGATCGAAACCGCGAATTGCCGCAGGCCGCGTGCGCGGAATCCGGCCAGGGCATCGGCCAGACCCTCCGGTGATACGTCATGGGCCTCGTAGGCCGCGTCGATGCCGAGGAAGTCATGCGCCGCCCGATGCATCGCCGGCGAGCGCGTATGGCCCGCCGGGTGGAGGACGATGCCGCATTCCATGGAGGGACGCTTCATGCGCGACTGCGTTCCCAGGCCGCCTTCAAGTCCTGCCAGACTGCCCGACGGTTTTCCGGCGTGTATTGCCGGAGGACATAGGCGGGATGCAGGGTCGGCATCAGGGGGATGCCCTGGTATTCCTGCCAGGTCCCGCGCAGCCGTGTGATCGCAACTTCGCGTCCGAGAAGCAGGCCGGCGGCGGGTTTGCCGAGGGTGACGATCACGCGTGGCGCGACGGCCCGGATCTGCCCGTCGAGAAAGGGGCGGCACGCGCTCACTTCGGGGGGCAGCGGGTTGCGATTCCGCGGAGGACGACACTTGACGATGTTGCAGATGTAGACCTGGCTTCGTGGGATCCCGATTCCCTTCTCGATCATCTGCGTCAGGAGTTCGCCTGCCCGCCCGACGAAGGGGAGACCGCGCAGGTCCTCCTGTTCGCCGGGGGCCTCCCCCACGAACATCAGGTCGGCGTCGGGATTGCCATCGCCGAATACGATCGAGTGTCGACCTCGGGCGAGATCACAGCGTACGCATTCGCCGAGATGGCTTCGGACTTCTTCGAGGGTCGGGCGTCGATCGGCCCAAGGAACCGCCTCGCGATCCATCGCCGAGGCGGTCGGCGAGACCGCCGGCGCTGCCCCGCCGTCGGGCCGGGATGGAGGAGCACTGCGTGGCGTGGGGGGGCGGGTGTCCACCCGTCCGGAAGCATCGCGGCTCGGTCCGGCGGTCGTCGGGGGTGTCAGGGAGTCCGTCACGCCTTCTTCGACGAGTTCCTGCAGGAGGGCCCTGGCCGACGCGACCAGGGCATGCGCTTCCCGCCTCGGGTCCGGGTCGCTGTCGGGCGCGGATGCCATCGCTCAGTCCGGGTGCCCATCAGCCAGCAGCACGAAGGTTCGATGCAGGAGCTCGCGGTCGGCTGAGTCCGTGGCCTCCGTTGTGGTCGGATCGATCGTTCCGTGACGCTGGGCCTCGATCCGCTCCTCGACCTTGAACTGGAATCCCGGGTCGTTCGCATCATCGTGACACGAACCGCAGATCTTGAGGATCACGCAGGTATCGCATTTGTCGCCGAGGGAGAGGATCGTGCCTCGACGCCGGGCCCCGTCGCCGACGTGGTCACCGCCCGGACCGTGGCAGGACTCACAGCCCACGCGAGCGAGATCCGGCTGGGACGCGATCGGGACCCCGGGCCGGAAGCCGCCCGGCTTCCCGTAGGCCGTCGTATGGCATGCCAGACAATCCGCCTCGCCGGCTTTCCCGGCCGCTTCGAGGGTCTTCCCGGCATGACCGTGGGGGCCCGTCTGCCAGGTCGCATACTCTTTTTCATGACAGCTGCGGCAGGCCTCGGACCCGACGTGGTCGGCGCGGCTCGGAAGCAGCTCTCGGCCCGGGCCGCTGCCGCCGAGCAGTTCGATCCTTTCGGCGTTGCTCATCGCGGCGATCCGGCGATGGGAGATGCGGGGTCGGAAGGTCGCATAGTCGAAGCCGAGGGAGTGCTGCGGATTGTGACAGGTCGAACAGATCGGTTCATAGTCGTGCTGTTCCGGCCGGGTCGTGGCCTTCGGTACGAAGTCGGGCGACAGGTGGGGGCCGCCGCGGCCATGACACGACTCACAGCCGACGCCTTCGAGATGGCGGGGCTGGCGACGGAAGTCGTAGCCGCCCTTCTGATCGAACCCGACGACATGGCATCCGACGCAGTCCGTACGTCGATTGGCACCATGGGTCACGAGCGTGTCGAAGGCCGTGGCGTGTTTCGTGTATTTCCACGTCGCGTATTCCTGCTCGTGGCAGATCCCACAGACATCGTTGCCGCTGTAGCCCGTGGGGTCGAGGAGCATCGGGACGCGGACGCCAGCGGCGCGTGCGAGCTTCATCCGGAGGATCGCGGCGTCCCGGCTCGTGTCCCAGCCCGAGCTGCGATGGCGGATCCGCGTCTGCTCGTCGAGAACGAAGATGACGGGAACGCCCCCGGTGACGCCCCATCGGTCGGCGGCCTTCTGCCCCGGATCGAGGTGGGGATCGAAATAGTCGAGTCCCTTCTCCGAGAGCGAAGCGCGGATGGCGGCGGGCGAAGCGTTGCTGACGGAGATCGCGACGAGGCGGGGTCGCTGTTGGCTCGGGATCGATTCCAGGATCGTCTTGATCGCGGCGAGGGCGTGATGGCAATGGGGGCAGGTATGCAGGAAGAAGATGACGATGGCTGCGCGTCCTTCGAGATCCCTCGTCTCGAGGCGCTTCCCGGTCGCCATCGAGATCACGCCGAGTTCGGGGGCGGCAGGGCGGACATCGAGTGCGCCCGGCTCTCCGGAGTCCCGATCGGGCAGGCGCAGCTTCTCGCGCAGCTCGGACCCGACCACGCTCCGTACGTCACCCTTCTTCGGGAAATAGCCGATGCCGAAACCCATGTAGCCGTCGGGATCGACCTCGAGGATCGCATTGGGCGAGCGCAATCGAAGCCTCCGTGTGATCTCGCCGACGCTGTCGTCGATGACGGGAAACGGGAAGGCGTGCTCCTCGACGAATCGGGAGAGCGTGGCGTGATCCGATCCGACACCGATGCCGATGATCGCGAAATTGTGATCTCGAGCCTCGTCGGAGAGGGCCGCGAGGGCCTGGCCGATTTCAGCAGCGGGTTCGACCTCGGGGTTGAAGAAGAAGAGGACGATACGGGATCCCAGCAGGTCGCGGATCGCGAGCCGCTTTCCCTCGAGCGTCGTGCCTTCGAAGGCGGGAATCGGCCGTTCGTTGGGATTCCGGGGGGCCGTTTCGCCTTTCTCGTGCTTGCGGGCCGCGGCGGGTCGGGTCGCGATCGGCCCGGAGTCGGATCCCGGCGTCGGTGCGGCGGCTTCCGCCGCCTCGGCGGGGGTGTCGGCCGACTTCTCGCCGCTGCATCCCGCCAACGGCAGACCCGAGAGCAGGAGGACGAGGAAGAGACAGGGGAGCGTGCGGCGCGGCCGGGCGTTCTTCGACATGGGCCGCAGAATAGCAGCGTTGGATCCGGGTGTGGCGGGCGGATGTCCGCCGGGAGCCGGAGGGGGCGCGGGGCACCGCGTCGGATCGGGGTCAGGACTGGGCCTTCTG
>DRKE01000130.1 GCA_011051925.1 Deltaproteobacteria bacterium | reverse complement strand
GCCTGCTTGTCCGGATCCGGGTGGCCGCCCTCTCGGAACTGCGCGTACTCGTCTCGCTCCTCGCGAGACTCCCCCCTCCCGCCCCGACCTCGGGACGCCTCGATCACAGCGCCGCCCTCGCCTCTCTCGGGATCGACTCGTGCCGAACTGCGTAGAGGCTCGCCAACGCGAATATCATCTGCGCCCGCGCCAGGTTCTTCGCGATCCCCCGGTCGCGTGTCTTCCTGAAGCCCTGGAGCGGCTCGACGACACGGAACGGATGCTCGCTGCGAGCACGCGTTCGTGATCACGCTCGGTTGATCCGCTTCCAGCATCCGCTCTGGTTCTTGTTCCCACCCGGCGCGCGGCGGTTCACGCGGTCGCGAACGCCGGCTTCTTCGAAGGCCTTGCGATCCGACTCCCTCCAATAGGCCTGATCGCCCCAGAACGTATCTCTTCGCCGTGGAGTAGATGCTCCAGCTGGCGAGCGCCATCAACGTCTCGACGGGGCGAGCCTCACGGGCGGGATCCCCTGTCCAGCCCCCGCGACAGGATCCATCCGTGAACCGATGGTCGCATCGACCCTCGTGCGTACCCGGGCTCGAAGGGGCTCTTCGCCGCTCGTGCGGATCTCCCCTTCGTCGGGCGCCGTTGCGACCCCTGTCTCCTGCGCGCCGCGAGCATCGCCAACCCCGAGGCGAAAAGAAGTCCGGTAGAAGGCTCGGGGACGACGGCATAGGCCAGGTTGTCGATCGTAAAGCCATCCCCATCGCCGCCGCCGGAAGAAAATCCGATCTGCGAGATCGTGAGAGTCGTGAACGGCGTGTCGCTGATGAAGCCCCAGAAGCGAAGCTGATCGACGGGGTCGAAGACCGTCAGGACATCGCCCGCAGCATTGTCGAAGATGATGCGGTCGGAACGCTGGTCGGCCAGCTCGCCCGCGTCGAACCCGATGGCCGAGATCGGAGAGTCGAAGGTCAGCTCGAAGACCGCAGCCGAGATGAAGGTCGCGCCGATGATCACGTTCGTGCTGCCGAAATTCCCTCCTGCGGGCGGGACGCCGATGTCTCCGCCCGAGAAGGCATTCGGACCGTTGAATGCCGAAAAATCGCCGAAGTCGAACGCAGCGTCCTCGAACGCGTCGACCTCGGCCGCGAAGCCCTCGAAATCCTGAAGGGTCACGGCCCCCGCGTTGGCCTCGAAGACCGAACGGTCGTCGAATTGAACGATGGCGGCATGGGCGCCGATGACGGGGACGCATGACAGGAACAGCGACAGAACGGGGATCTTCAGATTCATGGGACCCGACCTCCGGACCGGACGACACACCGGATCGGACACATCCGCTCCGACACGCCCGATCAGTCACACCCGATCCGACACGCCCGATGAGAGCCGGCGCCGGAGAATCGAGGTCTCGCCGTCCGCCGGACGGAGTCGGGTGCTCTCGAATGACGTGGTCCCTTACAGCCTTTTGTGGCAGCGAATCGCTCGCAAGCGGCGAATCACCCCGTCTCGGCCAACCCAGGAGCGGAAGAAGGATCTCCAGGGGTCCCCGGGGCATCGTGTACGCCGATGGGACGCTCGCCTCTCACGGCCTTCCCACGACCGCGATGACCGGCGGATCCGGCCCGGGGTTCAGCAGGCCGGGTCACCGAAGGCCGGGCGCCGGTAGCGCAGCATCCGGCCGCTCCCGACCCGGGTGTGATGGCCCGCCTCGAGGGCGACTTCTCCGTTGACGACCACCAGATCGATGCCTTCCGGTTCGCGCTGGGGGTCATCGTAGGTGGCGGTGTCGAGGATCCGATCCGGGTCGAACAACACCAGATCTGCCCACCATCCCTCGCGTATCTGGCCCCGCTCCTCGAGCCCGAACGTGCTCGCCGCCAGCGACGTCATTCGTCGCACCGCCTCCGCGAGCGACAGGATCCGCCGCTCGCGGACATAACGTCCGAGGATCCGGGCGAAGGTGCCGAACAGGCGGGGATGCGGGCGGCCGTCGAGCTCCGGGATGCCGTCGCTGCCGATCATCATGTCGGCATGGGCGAGGTTCGTCTCCACGTCCGCCTCGTCGATGATGAAGAGGATGCAGATGGTGAGATCACCCTCGGGCGCGGTCAGCACGTGCCGCACCGCCTCGGTGACGTCGATCCCGAGCTCTGCGGCGATGTCGACCAGCATGCGGCCTTCGTATTCGCGGAAAGCCGGACAGCTGGCGATGCGAACGACTTCGGCCAGGTCGCGATTGACGCGGGCGAGATTGAAGTACTCGATCATCCGCCCACTGGACGCGGTGTAGGGGTAGACATCCAACGTGACCCGCTGTCCGGCGGCGAGGGCGTCGTCCACCCTGGCCAACGAGTCGCGCACCCTGCCCCAGTTGGCCCGACCCGCGGCCTTGTGATGGGAGATATGCAGGTGGGCGCCGGCCTCGCGGCCGATCTCGAGCGATTCCTCCACGGCTTCGAGAAGGCCGTCCGCCTCGTTCCGCATGTGCGTGGTGTAGAGCGCGTCGTACGGAGCGAGTTCGCGGGCCAGCTCGATCACCTCTTCGGTCTCGCTCCAGCGTCCGGGCCGGTAGACGAGGCCGGTGGAAAAGCCGCACGCTCCCTGCTCGAGGGCCCGGCGGACGTGCCCCCGCATGGCCGTCAGCTCGGCGCGCGTCGGCGGGCGTTTCTCCATGCCCATCACTCGCGCGCGCACGGCGTTGTGACCCACCAGCATCATGTTGTTGAGGGCCGGTCTGCG
>DRKE01000129.1 GCA_011051925.1 Deltaproteobacteria bacterium | reverse complement strand
TCCGCCTCGCCCCGTCCCTCACCCCTCGTCCTCTCCGTCGAGCTGCGCTTCCAGGATGTCGACGAGCGGGTCCAGGACTTCGTCGATCTCCCGTCTCCGTCGCCTCGAGAGGGAGGCCAGGAGTCGATCCGACGCCATGGCGAGGATCCGCAGGGCCCGGTCATGACGGGCCCGACCGCGTTCGGTCAGCACGACCCGGCGGCTCCGCCCATCTTCGGGATCCGCGTGTCGTTCGATGAGTCCTGCCCCTTCGAGTCCTTTCAGGATCTTCGTCGTGCCTCCAGAGGAGAGGCCGAGGCGTTCCGAGAGTCCGCCCGGGCTGAGGGAATGGGGACGTCCGGCCAGCACGAGGGCTGCCAGGATGGCAAACCCGCTCGGCGAGATCTCGAGCGGACGGAGGAGTTCCTGTTGAAGCGAATCGACCAGGGATCCGAGCCGAGCCAGGCGGAGCAGGGGGGGCAGGGCCGAAGCGTCGAAGTCGGTCGGTTCCCGCGCGAAGCTCCGGGCCATCTCGTCGATCCAGTTCATGGCCAGCTCCGGTCCGAAGGGGCGCGAAGCGCATCCATCGCCGGCAGCAGGGTAGGCCCGGGACTTCCTTCCGTGCAAGCAGGGAGTTCGGATCCGGATCGGTGTGGCGTCGTGGGTAGCGGGACCGGGCTCGTTCGGCGGGCGCGCTGCCGTCCTCCGGACCCGCGATCTCGCCTCAGCGGACGATCCGGATCATCGCTTCGACGGTATGTCGATCGATGTCGAAATCGAAGAGGGCGACATCGGCCAGCGAACTCCGCATGCCCCAGACGACGCCGATCTCGATCCGATCGGAGAGCGAGCGTGTGAGGGCGATCCGATTCTCGACCGACGCGTGGGTTCGCCTGCCGGGTCCTCGCGAGCGGACGTGGTACCGGATGAGGCGATCGCTGATCGTGGGGTCTTCGGAACAACTCGACTCGAGGCGTGCTCGCACGCGATCCGACAGGTCGAAATGGGCGATTCCCGTGGCTCGCAGCGCTCGTGCGGGGCCTCGCATGGACGGGTTCGCCCGCCCGGGCTCGAAAGCGGCGGCGCCTCCGGCGCTCGCGAGGTCGAACACGAGGAGCGAGAGGGGCAGGACCGCGATGATGAGGGAGGTCATCCGTCGGGCACGGGGCATTTCATTCGGAGGAGGCAGGTTCAGCACTGCAGACGGGGATCGGTCTTTTCCTCCGAGGTCCGGGTGAGCGGCGTCACGCCGTGCCGGATTCCCGGAAGGGCCGGTCCGACCCCGGAAGTCCTCTGCGCGTCACTTCGGGACACGAATCATCCGTAGCGGTTCTTGAGGGCCTCGCGTCTCAACGAAAGCCGCTCACGCCGCTCTTCCGGAGCGACGACCGGATGGTCCCCGGGCAGCGCTTCGCGGATCTCGTCGACCTTCATCCGCCGGGCGACGGGGGTGGGCATCGTCTCGGCCCAGACCCACCGATAGGCCAGAAGGCCTCTCGGTCGGCCTTCCGTATCGATCCAGTTGGGCGTTCCGGGATCTCGCGCTGAAAGCACGAGGCGGACCAGGCCGTCCTCGTCGAGGTGGACCTGATCGCCGGAGAGACTCGTCTGTCTTCGGCCGAAGTCGCCGCTTTCGAGCCAGGTCATCGTGTGGATCGTGAAGTTCCAGTACTGGGCCAGCGGGACTTCACAGGTCAGCAGAAGCGCTTCGTCTTCCTCGAGATCCCAGAAGCAACGTCCATAGGCGATGTTGTCCGCGCCGCCGGGCCAGGGCCGTGCGGGCGAGGGGACGTTCGGCGTCGCTTTTTCGTATCCGTCCTGCGCGTATCGATTCCAGTAGGTCGACGATTTCTCGACCCAGTGGATCACGCGGTCGAGCCCCCTGGCGAGATCGGTCGCGGACTGGGGCGGTGGTGCTTCGCCCTCCGCGCCGACCCGTTCGATGTGGAAGGTCGGGGACGTATGGTTCTCCCAGTCCGAGAGGTAGATGCGGATCGTGAAGAGTCGGGCATCCGGATGCGTGGGGATCCAGTTGCCCTCGTGCTCGTCCGGGGACAGGATCAATTCGAGGAATCCGTCTTCATCGATCTCGAAGGAATCGAGGTCGCGTTCGTGGTAGACCCCGTATTGTTCGAGCTGCATGTCGCCTTCGTGCTGGCAGAAGATCGCCTGGAACAGGCCATCGACATCGGCCCAGATCCTGTACGTCTGTTTCGGATCGATGACCGCACGGAGGTAGGTGTTGTCGGGATTCGGGCCACCCCATTGGGAGTGGGGTTCCTCGTATCGGACGAAATCCGGATAGGCTGGATCCCCCGCTTCGATTTCGAGGCGGGTCGCATAGCCGAGCAATCGGGTCAGGGCCCGATAGCCCTCGGTTCGTGTTCGCTCGTCATCCGGAAAATCGGATTCGAGGATCCGATCCCCGGCCGCCTTCAGGCGATCGCACCACTCGCGCCAGGCGGTACCGGATAGCAGTCGTTCGGCATCTCGATCCATCGGGGTCCTGCTCTCCTCGTCTCTCGACGACGCTCGTCGGGGTGATGGCCCTTCTCGGTCGTAGGCCATCTGCTGTAGGCCAGGCGATACACTATCCGATCCGCGCGCTGCAAACTGCTTGAGTGGTTCTGAAGCCGTGTGATATGGTCGGGAGAGGATCACCGCCGTCGGTCGTTCTCCGGGCCGGATCCCATCCGGGGAGGCTCGGGAACGCCTCGGGATGACGACTTCGTCCAAGCCCGTGCCGCGTGATTCCGGGGCAGATCTCCGCCCGGTGTTCCTGTTGCATGGCTCCGCCACGGGTGCATGACCAGGGAGATCGCTGCCATGAGAGATCGATTCGGAAGGACCGTCGCCCGAGTGGGCGCGTCGACCATCGCCGTGCTCTTCTGTCTGGGTTGTGGCACGACGGGAGGGGCTCCGAAGGCGGGTGGTGCGGGGGAGTCGCAGCCCGTGACGAAGACGGTCGACGGTCTGGTCCGGGTCGAAACGGATTCGCCGGGCATCCTCTTCCTCCGACCCGATCACGGGATCGGAGGGTATGACGCGATCGCGATCGCCCCCTCCTTCGTCAACTATCGAAGACGGTCGGCGCGCCTCGATCCGGCGGATGAAGAGGTGTATCTCGTTTCCCTGGAACAGGCGATCCTGGATGCGGCCGAGGAGGCGAATGTCCCCGTCGTCGACGAGGTGGGCGACTGCGTGATCAAGGTCGGGGCGGGATTCGTCAACGTCGAGCTGGCACGCTCGTCCAAGGCGGATGTGCTCGGCCAGATGACCCTGGTGATCGAGTACCGCGACTCGATGAGCGACCAGTCGCTGCTTCGCTATGCCGCGCAGGAGCAGATCGAGCGGGAAGCCGATGGGACCAGTCGGCAGGAGCAGATCGCCCGGAGCTTCGACCGGATGATCGAGGACATCGACATCATCACGGCCCTGCGCAAGGCGACGGCGGTGCCGTCGGAGCCGCGACCGGGGTGCGAGGGCAAGCTGATCCATGCCGGGCAGTCGGCTGGTTCCGAGTCGTCCGAATAGGCTGCGGGATCGGGTTTCCGGTCGATCGCCCGGGCGCCGATGCTCGAGGATCTCCTCGAGGTCGGAGGCATCGCCGTCCCGGAACCCGGCCAGGCGTTCGTCGATGTCGGCGGCAGCTTCGTGGAACCCGGCCGGAAGGCCTTCCTGCGGAAGGCCGCTGCGATTTCCTCCATCTTCCCCCTCATGAGGGCCGCGCGGGTCTCCGCGTCGCGTC
Organism: Deltaproteobacteria bacterium; assembly: GCA_011051925.1. GTDB lineage: Bacteria > Myxococcota_A > UBA9160 > UBA9160 > UBA4427 > UBA4427. The sequence continues at coordinate 1,624 of DRKE01000129.1, read as the reverse complement.
CGCTTCCGTGGGTGCCGTCGCCTGGACTATGATCCGGGCATGCGCACCATGAAAGCCATCCTGATCGACGAACCCGGTGACGAAGAATGCATGCGACTCGGCGAGGTCGAGGTGCCGGAACTTCGTCCCGGAAGCGTCCGGATCCGCAATTTCGCGGCGGGCGTGAACCGCGCGGACCTGCTGCAACGGCAGGGCCTCTATCCCCCGCCTCCGGGCGCTTCGCCGATCCTGGGTCTCGAATGTGCCGGAGAGATCGCGGAAGTGGCTCCCGACGTCCGGGAATTCGCGCCCGGCGACCGGGTCATGGCGCTGCTCTCCGGGGGGGGCTATGCGGAGGAGGTCGTCGCCGATGCGGGCTCGGTGATCCGCCTGCCCGATTCCCTTTCCTTCGAAGAGGGTGGGGGGCTGGCGGAGACCCTCTTGACGGTCTTCCTGAACGTCTTCCTGCTCGGGGGACTTCCGGAAGGGGGCTCCGTGCTCGTCCATGGTGGGGGAAGCGGAATCGGGACGACGACGATCGATCTCGTGAAGCGTGCTGGCGGTCGGGTCATCGCCACGGCGGGCAGCAGCGAGAAATGCCGTCGCTGCCTGGCGCTCGGGGCCGATGCGGTCGCGAACTATCGTGAAGAGGATTGGGTCGAAATCGCGTTGGCGGCGACGAAAGGTCGCGGTGTGGACGTCGTTCTCGACTCGATCGGGGCCCCCTATCTCGAGAAGAACCTGAAGGCACTCGCGATGGACGGTGCCCTCGTGTTGATCGGCCTGATGGGCGGGGCGAAGGCGGAGATCTCGCTCGCGACCCTCCTGATGCGGAGACTGCGGGTCATCGGATCGACGCTTCGGACGCGCTCGGACGCCCAGAAGGCCGAGATCGTGGAAGCCTTCCTCGCCCGTTTCGGAAAGGATTTCGGGGCCGGGCGGATCCGGCCCGTCCTTCATCGCGTCTTTCCCCTGGAAGATGCACCCGAGGCGCACCGCATGATGAAGGCGAGCAGCCATTTCGGAAAGCTCGTGCTGCGCGTTCGCGAAACGTAGATCCGGGCTTCCGAGCGGCGAAGAAGGAACGATCCGCTACGCTACGCCGCCGCACGATCGGGCGTCGTGCCGATCGCGTCCGACGAAACGAATCCAATCTTCCATCCGGAGTCGCAAGGTCTCCGGACCCAATCGAGGAGACCCCGCCATGGCGGTAGAGCGCACTTTCGCAATCATCAAGCCCGATGCCGTCGAGAAGAAGGTGGCGGGTCGGATCCTGGCCCGTATCGAGGAGTCGGGTCTCGAGATCATCGCGATGAAGAAGATGCAGTTGACCGAGCGATTGGCGCGGGGCTTCTACGCCGTCCACAAGGAGCGGCCCTTCTTCGGCGATCTCGTCCGATTCATGACCTCCGGTCCCGTCGTCGCCCTCGTGCTCGAAGGGGAGGGTGCGATCAGGAAGTGGCGTGACCTGATGGGGCCCACGAATTCGAAGGAGGCGCCCGCTGGAACCCTGCGCGGAGATTTCGGTACGGACGTCGAGCGGAATGCGACCCATGGCTCGGATGCACCCGAGACGGCACGGCTCGAGATCTCCTATTTCTTCAATGCGTCCGAGATCACGGCGGTGACCGAGGCCCTTCCCCCC
>DRKE01000128.1 GCA_011051925.1 Deltaproteobacteria bacterium | reverse complement strand
ATGGGCTGATCACCAGGGCCCGTCGTCGTCCGTCACCACCCGAGTCTCCGGTTCCAGGCCCCTTCGCTTCCCGCCGAATCCTTCGAGCGCCTCGACGGCCTCCTTCACGCTCGCCACCTGCTGGATCCGGGCACGCCCGACCAGCTGGCGACAGGCCTCCGAGAGCGTTTCGCAAGGCTCGTCGCCCACGCCGGTCACGCCGCCATCGCTCACCCAGAATCGCGGTGCCGGCCGTCCGGCCAACCAGTGGAGAGCCGGAAGATCGATGACGTTGCCGATGCCGCGGGTTCCGCAATCTTCGGCACGCGCACGGCGACCGCGATCGGCCACGACACGCAATTCGCCGGTCCCGCCTTCCCCCGAATAGACCGCCACCAGGGCCGAACCCCCCGCGGCCACGCAGATCGCTTCGATGTCCTCCGACGCGAGCGACATGCTGCCGCTCGCGTCGATCAGGACCGTCCCACCTCCATGACGACGTACGCGGTGGAAGATCGCCCCATCGAGTGCGAAGCGATCGGGCCGGGTGATCCGAGCGCCCCCGGTGGCACAGACGCCCGCCGACGGTCCTCCCCGGCGGCGTGCCGGAGAGCGGACGGTCAATGGCGGATGCACGATCGTCATGCGCCCCGGATCGGGCGCGGCCCGGCGACGCGCCGACGATCCGCGACGCCCCCGGCCGATCGAAGGACGCGCTGCGCGGGGCGAATCGTCCTCCGCGTCGTCGTCGGACACGGGAACGGCATGACAGCATCCGAGTTCCCCGGGGCCGAACGCGTCCCGGTAGAGCCCGTATCGATCGAGATCCCGAGCCAGTTCACGCGCGATCCGCATGGCGATCCGGAAGGGCGCGACCGGTTCGTCCACGCGGGCCGCGGCCCGACGCAACCGCGACTCGACGCGGTCGAGCCAGGACGATACGAAGATCCTCGCATGGGGAGGGAGTCCGACCCCCTCCGCGCGCAGGGATTCGACCGCGCTCGTTCCGAGGGAGGCGATCGCCCGGACGAGCAGGGCCGCAACCGCTCCGGACTTCGCGTCCCGCGCCGCGAGATGCACCACGAAAGCCCGCTGCTCGCGATCCAGGACGAGCGGCAACCCGATCGCGTCGAGGCCGAGGTTGATTCTCGCGTCCTCGACCGCCTGCAGCAGGACCGACGGATGACGAACGCGCGGGAATCGCCTGGGCGACCAACGCACATGCGCCAACTCATGGAGCGACACGACATCCCCGCCCTCTTCCAGGGGGACGAAGAGTCGCCGAGCCTGCATGTCGGTCACGCCCCGGGACGGCAGCCAGGGCTGGCTGCTGCTGTTCACGATCTTCCAGGCTGGCGCTCCGGAATCGGGATCCGCGAGTTCCGGATAGGGAAGGAAGGCCGATCGCGAAGGGCGGTACCGGGCGGGAGGCGGGGCGAAGGACATGGACGGGATCTCCGGTGGCAGGAGGGATCGGGGGAACCGCAGGGCACGCGACGCATGGAGGCGGCCTGCTAAGCATGTCCCAGGGCCGAGGCGCGCAGCAGCTGCTCCCCGCGCTCGACCCCGAAGACCGCTCGAAAGGCGGCTTCCCGACCGAGTTCCTTCTCGATCTCCTGCACCGCCAGCCAGCCGCGAACACTGATCGCCCGATCCTCCTCGAGATCGAAGGTGCGGAGCGCCGACTGCCGGAAATCCTCGCTCAGACGCTCGAGTGCCTTCGGATGGGGCCTCCCGACCCGAAGGACGCAGTCGAAGCGATCCCGCAGGGCGGCTGGCAGCTGATCGGGTGGCTCGTTGTCGGTGCAGACGACCTGGAATCCCTCGGCCGGCGAGACCGTCTGGAGATCGGGCAGGGTCAGACGCGCGGTCTCCCGCGATTCGAGGACCGGGTGCAGGATCGCCAATACGTCGTAGGAGGCGTGGGAGATCTCGTTGATCACGATCCGCGCTCCGCGACGCATGGCCTCGACGAAGACCCCGTCCTGCCAGACGAAGCGATCCCCCTTGGGCATCCAGAGCCCGCGGAGCTCGGCCGCAGGCGTCTCCGGCGTGAGCGAGACCGAGAAGACCTCGCGCCCCTCCAACCCGGATGTACAGGCCGTGAAACTCTTGCCCGTTCCGGGGGGACCCCACAAATAGACGGTCCGCGCCGCACGGCTCGCCAGAAGCGCTTCGACGAAGCTCCAGTCGTCGGTCGAGGGTTCTTCTGCGGTCTTCTTTCCTTTTCCATTGATCGCGGCCATCGTCGCTGCTCCCCGGTTGGGGCAGACCGGCCGAAGCCGGTCCGCCGAACGAGAAGGCAATCTGCCAGAACCCGGGGCGACCTCGATCGTGGCCCGAGATTCTCTTCGCGAACCCGGATCGGTCGAACGGCGGAAGCCTCAGTCGAACGCCAGGGGAAGTCTTCGCTCTTCGTCGGATCGGGGTGGAAGCTCGCCGCCGGTATCGAAGACGGGCGTCACCCGCCAGTCGCGCACCCACGCATAGGAGTTCGCATGGGCCGGGGAACGCTCGGGATGCAGCTCGACCATCGTGAGGCCGCGATTCTCGAGCATCCACGAATAGCGATGCCGCAGCTGCAGACACCAGGACAAGGTCGCCATCGCATTGAGACTCCAGGCCGCGACCAGCCCCGGCCCGCCGGGCCAGATCTCTTCGACGCGCAGGAGAAAGGCCGCGGTCCGCTGGCCCAGGGGACTGCGCCGCGAACGCGGCCGCCCTCGCGCCTGGAGATACATGTAGCGGCAGCCCTCCTGGTAGAAGGTCATGATCGCGCGATTCTTCATCGCCGGCGGCAGCAGGGCGGCCGCCTCCTCCGTCAGTTCGACATGGGATCGTGAGCAGACCCGGAAATACCGGAAATAGTGGTCGAAGATCATTCGCTCGATCGTCGTGTTGGCGGGCTCGATCTTCTTCTTGTCTCCCTGTCGGCCATCCGACAGGGGCGGCCGGGTCGTCGCGGCCAGGATGTCGTTCCGGTCGACGAAGGGCAGCTCGACCTCCCTCAGCTGCTCCCTCGGAAGCAGATCGAAGGTCACATCATCGGCGGGAAAGTTCAGGATGGTCTCCCCGAATTCGAATCCGAGATCCTGGAGAGCGATCCTGAGCTGGAGGTTGGCCTCGGGATCCCGGGGCGAAGCGGGGGTGGGAAGGCGCTTGTAGTCGCGGCGAGGTGCGGAATAGAGAAACGAATGGGCCTGGGGCATGCTGGAAGACATCCTTTCCTGGGTGATGGACGCGAGCGGGAGATCGCGAGTCTGTGAGAGCGGAAGGAACAGAAAACGGCATGCCGTCGGTTTTCGCCAGAACGCGACCCTCTCGCGTGTCCACGGCGTGCCGCATCGGATTCCGGGTGTCGCAATGCAAAGCCGATACCCGGATTGCAATCGCCCCGAACCGGAGCGCCCGGCGCCTCGACCGACTCGTTCGCCGTTCCCCGCAATCGTGGCCCTGGATCGAAAAGAGTGGAAGACGGCTTCCGGGCGCGGGGAAAATCCTTTCCCCTTCCGGGCCATCGAGACCGATGGGCGGGCCTTGCGCGATCTGCTATCCGATCTGGAGAACCCCAATCGAGGACTCCCCGTGACCGAAAACGCACTCGACCTCCATCCCGGCACCTGGGCCGAAAGAACCCCCGACAAACCCGCCGTCATCATGGCTGGATCGGGCGAGACCGTGACCTATCGCGAACTCGACGACGCGGCGAATCGTCTCTCGCGCCTCTTCCACGACGCCGGACTCAAGCCCGGCGACCACGTCGCCTTCTGCATGGAGAACCGACCGGAATACCTTCCGATCCTCTGGGGGGCCCATTATGCCGGGCTCTACTACACCGCGATCAGCTCGCGGCTGACCGCCGAAGAACTCGCCTATGTGATCGAGGACAGCGGCAGTCGCGCCTTCCTCTCGAGCCCCTACATGGCGGATTCGCTCAAGGGACTCGACGACGTGCTCTCGAAGCTCGAGATCCGGCTCTCGGTCGGCGGTGACCTGCCGGGCTTCGACCGGTATGAAGAGGCGATCGCCCGGAAATCCGCCGAGCCCCTGCCCGATCGCGTCGAGGGACTGCCCATGCTCTACTCCTCGGGGACGACGGGACGCCCGAAGGGCGTGAAGCCGGCGCTCACGGGGGACCCCCTCGGCACGGGGGAGGGCCTGACCGCGATGGTGCGGCTCCTCTTCGGGGCGGACGAGAACTCCGTCTACCTTTCCCCCGCCCCGCTCTACCACTCCGCGCCGCTCCGCTACTGCACCCAGTTCCTGAGGATCGGGGCCACGGTCGTCGTGATGGAACGCTTCGACGCTGAAGGGGCCCTCGCGGCCATCGAGAAGTACCGCGTCACCCACAGCCAATGGGTTCCGACGATGTTCGTCCGGATGCTGAAACTCGATCCCGAGATCCGCGACCGCTACGACGTCAGCAGCCTCCAGTTCGCCATCCACGCCGCGGCGCCCTGCCCGATCCCCATCAAGGAGCAGATGATGGAATGGTGGGGTCCCATCATCCACGAGTACTACGCGGGGACGGAGGGAAACGGATTCTGTTACGCTTCGCCCGAAGACTGGCTCGCCCACAAGGGGACCGTCGGCAAGGTGATCAACGGCGAACTCCATATCGTCGACGACGACGGCAACGAACTCCCCCCCGGCGAGGAAGGGGCGATCTACTTCGGCAAGGGCCTCCAGGAATTCGAGTACCACAACGATCCCGAGAAGACCGCGGCCGGACGGCTCCCGAACGGCTGGAGCACCCTCGGTGACATCGGACGCGTCGACGAGGACGGCTTCCTCTACCTGACCGACCGCAAATCCAACATGATCATCAGCGGGGGCGTCAACATCTACCCCCAGGAGACGGAGAACGTGTTGACCATGCACCCGAAGGTCCAGGACGTGGCCGTCTTCGGCGTGCCGAATCCCGATTTCGGCGAGGAAGTGAAGGCCGTCGTGCAGCCGGTCGACCCGGAAAGCGCGGGCGAGGAGCTCGAGAAGGAGCTGATCGCCTATTGCCGCGAGCATCTCGCCGACGTCAAATGCCCGCGCTCGATCGATTTCCGGGAAGAGCTGCCACGGCACCCGACGGGCAAGCTCTACAAGCGGCTGCTCAAGGATGAGTATTGGAAGGGCCATGAGACCCGGCTCCTCTGATCGAGTCTGAAAGCGTGATCCGCCCACCCGGTGGTCGCCGCGTGGGAATCCCGATCCCTGAATCGTCCGCTCCACCCCGGAGGTAGCCGTGTCCTCTCTTTCCCGATCCCAAGCCGCCTGGAACAAGTTCGCCGATTCGCTCAAGGAGATCGGAGAGAAGATCACCGCGCCGACCGGGGCCCGGGGCGGCCGCGAACGCGCCGAAGGCTACCGCTACCTGTTGCGCCTGATCTCGGCGGCCCAGGATCTCGAGATGGAGGCCGATCGCCGGCACCCCGAGCTCCGGCGGATGATGACCCCGATCCGGAAGTTCAAGGGCGATGGGACGGACACCCTCTATCGCGAGGCCAAGCTCGACGAGAATCTCGTCTACCGGATGACCGTCCGGCGCGGGGACGATCTCTTCTTCTCCTCGACCGTCTATGCCTACGACGAGAACGATGCCTACTACATCGTGGATCATCTGATCGACGACGACATCGAATGGGACAACGTGTTCGGAGAGCGGATCGCCGAGATCACCCTTTCCGAGAAGAGACCGGACGACGTCCGCAACTGGATCGAGTTGAAGGGCCAGCGACCGATCCTGTTCACCCGCGAGTATTTCGACGAGTTCGTCCACGGCGTCGACGAAGGCCGGCTGCGTCCCGCCGCGATGCAGATCGAATGCCTGAGCGAGACACCCGCTCTCGAACCCTACGACGAAGAAGCACTCGAAGCCGGACTCGAACGGGTCACCGATTTCATCGCCGATGCGACCGATGTCTCCCTCGGGCTCTCCATCTTCATCGGCCTGAACCGGATCGAGTACGAAGGCCGCGGGGACGGGGGCACGAGCGAGCGCAAGGGCAGCATGACGCGGATCGAGGAGGGGGAACTCATCCTCGACGAGGACTCCTCGGAGGAATACACACCCGAAGAGCTCGCTGCCATGATCGATCCCAAGCTGATCAAGAACAATCTGCCCGGCCCGGGCATCCAGTACATCGGCAGTTCCTTCAAGCTCGCTCCGGACGAAGCGATCGTCGTCGAAGGCAAGGACGTTCCCTGCCGCTACTGGAACCTGCAGATCCTGACGCGCTATCTCGAAAGCGGGGATTTCCGCCACTACAAGGTCGGCATCAGCAATCGCCAGGTCGTGAAGGATCCCGACGGCGGCTTCCGGATCTATGCGGCCGCGGAGGATCCCGGAACGACGAACTGGATCAGCACCCAGGGCTATGCCCACGGCCAGATCCTGATCCGGACGCTGCTGGCGGATCCGCTGATGGAAGCGACGTTCAAGGTGATCAAGACCGCCGACATTCCCGAAGCCGACAAGCGCTAGTCGGCGGGAAGCGCGCCGGTCGGAGCCTCTCGAGGTCGGCTGACCTGGATTCCACCTCGTGGCAGCAGGAGTTCCCGCCCGCCGGGAAGGAGCCAGCCGGCGACGCCCGCGAGCGGTGCCGCACCCGACGTCAACGCCGTTCCCAGGCTGTTGACGAGCGTCCCATCGGGCAGGACGGCCGTCACCCCCGTCGAGTCATCGGCCAGACCGACCACGTCGCGCATCCCCCGACCGGTCTCGAGGTCGAGGGCCACCAGCGATGAAATGACCGGCCAGGGGATCCGGCGGCCGAGATGCGTTTCGTAACCGTAGACGACGGGGACGAGAACGGCGTCGGCCACGACGGTGGGATTGCCGTTTCCGATGGCCACGGGGTCGCCGAGCAGCCAGCTCGACGGAAGCGCCCTCTCCGCCAGGGAATGCAGATCGCTTTCCCAACGAATCCGGCCCTCCCGCGTCATCGCGACGACCGCTGGCCCGCTCGCCTGCAGGGCATAGATGTCCCCGTTCGCGCCGACGGCCGCGGCGGCCGCGGTCGCCTTCGTCTGGACCTGCCAAACGATCGTGCCGGTCCCGGCGTCGATCGCGTAGAAGACGCCCTGCTCGTCACTCACGTAGACGCGATCTCCGGAGAGGGAGAGAACGGGACTCGAACCGCTCCCCGGCCCCATTTCCGTCGCGAACGCGATCTCGATCCCGACCCGGTCCTCGCTCTCCGTCAGATCGAGGGCATAGAGGACGCCCCGCCCCGGCCGGGTCGAGGACGCCGCCACGAAGACCCGCCCCGAGACGAGATCGACGGCGGGCGTATTCGCCGAGGGCATGGCGCCGCCCACGAGCAGCTCCCACGCCCATTCCCGGATCTCGGGATCGAGCAGGCCGTTCGAGAAGACACTGCCCGGCATCGCCAGCCTCGTCGATCTCTCGGGAACCCGCCCCGGCAGCCGCATCGGCGCGGCCAGGGATCGTCCGGTCTTCCGATCGACCACGATCACGTCCGCGAAATTCGT
>DRKE01000127.1 GCA_011051925.1 Deltaproteobacteria bacterium | reverse complement strand
GCGGCGGGCAGCGCTTCGCGAATCGTCCGGGCCGCAGTCGGATCGAATCCCTCCTCCTTCCCGAGCAGCGGCGCGGGCAGCCGCTTCGCGAACTCGTCGAAGAGCCCGCCCAGTTCCGCGAGATCGACCGAGTCCTGATCGAGCCGCGCGATCAGATCCAGCAGGTCGCCAAGGGCGTCTTCCCGCTCTTCCGTCCGGCCGACCCGCCATGCGAGCTCCCGCTCCGGTCGCGTTTCGAAGAGGATCCGCTCGACATGGACGGCGGCACCCGGGACGGCACTCGCCTGTTCCCGGTATTCGTGGATCCAACGTTCCGGATTCCCGACCAGGGCCTCATGGGCCGGACTGCGCCCCCCCAACACGATCCGCACCGCGACCGTGCGGTCCTCCGCGTCCTGGCAGACGCGCTCGATTTCCTGCCGAACCCGATCGATCGAGTCCTCGGCCGCCGGGATTCCCGACAGGTCGACTTCGATCCGCGCCCAGCGCACGACGTCGACGGATCGATGTTCCAGATCCCGGACCATCCCGTCATCCACCGTCACCAGGCTGCATCCCCGGGAGCCGAGCTCGCGGACATGGCGACCCTGGATGTTTCCGGGAAAGACGATCCAGGGGTCCTGACTGACCACCTCGCGCTCGTGGACGTGCCCGAGCGCCCAGTAGTCGTATCCCTTCGACCGGAGACCGGTCACGTTGCAGGGGGCATAGACGGCATGACCCGGACGGCCATCGAGCGAGGTATGCAACAATCCGATGTTGAAATGGCCCGGCTTCGCCGCGGGATACGCCGACGAAAGATCCTCCCGGACCTCACGTCCCGCGAAACTCTGCCCGTGGATCGCCACGCCGAGATCGGGAAGCAGGCGGGTTTCCGGATGCTTCTCGGAGTAGTGGACGACGTTCGGCGGCAGTCGCAGACGTTTCGTGATGCAGCTGGCCGCATCGTGATTCCCCGAAACCAGATGGACCGGAATGCCCGCCTTTTCGAGGCGCCTCATCTGCCGGACGAAAAAGATCCCCGTATTGTAGTCCCGCCAGTCTCCGTCGTAGAGATCCCCTGCGATCAGGACGAATGCCACGTCCTCCTCGATCGCCAATCCGACGAGATTCTCGAGGGCGCGCCGGGGTGCCCCCCGGACCTCCTCGGCCAACACCTCATCGTATCGTTCGAGGCCCCGGAGAGGACTGTCGAGATGGATGTCGGCTGCGTGCAGGAATCGGAACAAGGACGACCCACCCCCCTGGATGAATCCATTGTAGGCAAGACGCGCGTCGAATCAGGTCACGTCGCGCCTCCACCGAGTGCTTTTCGCTCGGACCCCGTCGGGGCCTCGATCCAGCCCCGCCCGGCCGCCCGTGCGATTGCGGAGAGCACCGCCGAAAAGGATGCCTCGACGATGCTCGCCGCGACCCCCGCTCCGAACAGACGCTTGTCGGGAGCGAAGACGACTTCGACGTAGGCGACGGCCATCGCCGCCGCCCCGGCACCGAGGGCATGCTCATGGTCGTCCCCCACGCGGATCCCGATGCCGAGGGTCTTGTTGAGCGCCTCGACGAAGGCATCGATCGGCCCCGCTCCCTGCCCCGAGAGCGCATGACGCTCCCTCCCCCATTCGAGGATCCCCTGGAACACGTCGCGGCTCCCATCGCCATGCCTCTCCAGACGACGGTCGCCCGCCAGACGGGGTCCGCCCTCGACGCCGAGGTATTCGCGCTCGAAGAGCGTGCGGATCTGGTCAGCGGAGATTTCCGCGCCGGTCTCTTCGGCATGCCGCTGGACGGCTTTCGAGAACTCGATCTGCATCCTCCTCGGCAGGGCATGGCCCGAATCGGTCTCGAGCACGTGGGCGACACCGCCCTTGCCCGACTGACTGTTGATCCGGATGACCGTCTCGTAGGTGCGACCCAGATCAGCGGGATCGACCGGCAGGTAGGGCACCTCCCAATCGGAACGCCCCTCGCGATGAAGACGGCCCAGGCCCTTGCGGATCGCATCCTGATGGGAACCCGAGAAGGCCGTGAAGACGAGTTCGCCGGCATAGGGATGGCGAGGGTGGACCGGCAGCCGATTGGCCGCTTCGACGCGCCGGACGAGGGCAGGCAGATCCCGCAGATCCAGTTCCGGATCGATCCCCTGGCTCATCATGTTGAGCGCGAGGGTCACGAGGTCGACGTTGCCCGTCCGCTCGCCATTCCCGAAGAGCGTGCCCTCGACCCGCTCGGCCCCGGCCAACAGGGCGAGCTCGGCGGCGGCCACGCCGCAGCCACGGTCGTTGTGGGGATGGACGCTCACGATGGCGGCCTCCCGCTCGCGAAGATGACGCCCGAACCATTCGATCTGGTCGGCATGCACGTTCGGGGTCGAGACCTCGACCGTCGCCGGCAGATTGAGGATCACGGGTTCGTCGGGGGTCGCTTCGAGGACCTGCATCACCGATCGACAGATCTCGACCGAGAAGTCGGGTTCGGTCGACGTGAAGCTTTCGGGCGAATACTCGAATCGGATCTCCTGCGCCGGCAGCGATCGCGCTCCAGCCTTGACCCGCTCCGCGCCGCGGACGGCGATCGCCTCGATGCCCTTCCGATCGCTGCCGAAGACGACGCGGCGCTGGAGCGGGGAGGTCGAGTTGTAGAAATGCACGATCGAACGGCGCGCCCCCTCGATCGCCTCGAAGGTCCGCTCGATCAGATCGTCCCGACATGGCGTGAGGACCTGGATCGTGACGGAATCCGGGATCCGACCCTCTTCGATGAGACGCCGGACGAAGTCGAATTCCGTCTGCGAGGCACTCGGAAAACCGACCTCGATCTCCCGGAACCCGATCGCCACCAGGGTTTCGAAGAGCCGGATCTTCCGCACCCAGCCCATCGGTTCGACCAGCGCCTGGTTGCCATCCCGGAGATCGACGCTGCACCAGCGCGGCGCCCGTTCGATCCGCCGCGAGGGCCAGCGCCGATCGGGCAGATCGACCGGAGAAAAAGGACTGTAACGGCCTGCGGGCATCACGCCGGGACGGTTGCCCGCAGCGTTTCGCGCCCGTCCGGGATGTTTCGTCTTCGTTTCGACTGTCTGCGGATCCATGGTGACTCTCCATGTGCTCGATGGCGATGCGCTGTCTGCGTCTGGGGGCCAGGCTCTGGCCCCCGATCCCGATTCACGGGATCCCGGAGGGGGCAAGGCATGCGTCTCGATCAGGAGGTCGGGTGCGGCCCGGAACCACGAAGCCCCCTCCGGCGGATCAGGCGGGCGGGGGCTTCGTGCTTCTCGGTCCTGTCGATTCGAATCGCTTCGATCAGCGCACGCTAGGCCCCACCCGCCCCGATAAGGAGCGCGAGCAGGCTTCCGGCAAGCAGCAGGGAAGACGACCCCACGGTGGGACCCGAGGTCCTTCGGGCTCCTGCGGGCCAGATCGACTGCAGGTCGGTCGTGGGTTCGGAATCGTGCATGGCTCTGGATTACTCTACGGCACGTCGCACGTCAAGCTTGAACCCGCCGGAGGCGCCTTCTCCGCGCTGCCAGCCCCTTTTTCGCCTTCAGCCGACCCCTGACAGATCGATCCGCGTGCCCCAGCGCTCTCGTACGGCCCGCCGAACGACGGGTGCATGGCGGAGGCCCGGATCCCGATCGACTGTCTCCCGCGCGGCCGCGCGCGCGACGGCGACGAGCCGCGCATCCCTCAGCAGGTCGGCGATCCGCAGCTCCGGCAGATGGCCCGACTGGCGCGTCCCCAGGAAATCCCCGGGCCCGCGGATCTCGAGATCGGCGTCTGCGATCTCGAAGCCGTCCCGCGTCCGGACCATCGCGCGCAGCCGCGCCTCGCTCTTCTCGCTGCTTCCCCGGGCGACGAGCACGCAACGACCGCGCGCCCCGCCGCGCCCCACACGGCCCCGTAGCTGATGCAGTTGCGCGAGCCCGAATCGCTCGGCGTGCTCGATCACCATCAGTGTCGCGCCGGGAACGTCCACCCCGACCTCGATCACGGTCGTCGCGACCAGGATGGCGGTCTCGCCGGAAAAGAACCGGTCCATCGCGGCCTGGCGATCCGCCGCGTCGAGCCGACCGTGGACCAGGTCCACCCGATGTCCGGGAAAGGCCCGGGCGATCCGGTCCCGCGATTCGATCGCCGAGCGGAGATCGAGCTTCTCGCTCTCCTCGACGAGAGGGTAGACGACGTAGACCTGCTCGTTCCGGGCGAGCGTCTCGCGGATCAGATCCATCACGCGCTGGCCCTCCCCGGCACGAAGCAGGATCGTCTCGATCGGCAGCCGCCCGGGAGGAAGCTCGTCGATGATCGACAGATCGAGCTCCCCGTAGAGGGTCATCGCGAGGCTGCGCGGAATCGGCGTCGCCGTCATCACCAACCGGTGCGGGAAGCGTCCGTCGGGACGCGCGGCCGCCAGGGCCGCGCGCTGCATCACGCCGAAGCGATGTTGTTCGTCGACGATCGACAGGACGAGATTCCGGAAGGCCACCTCGCCCTGGACGAGGGCGTGGGTCCCGACGACGAGATCGATCTCGCCCATGGCGAGGAGTCCCCGCACGGCCTTGATCTCGGCCCGGGGAAGCGAAGCCGTCAGGAGACCGATCCGCAGCGGCATGCCCCCCTTCGCGATCTCGACCATCCGGACCAGGGTCCGGTAGTGCTGCTCCGCCAACAGCTCGGTCGGGGCCATCAACGCGGTCTGCCCTCCGCAGGCCGCGACGGCGACAGCGGAGAGAATCGCGACCGCGGTCTTTCCGCTCCCGACATCCCCCTGGACGAGCCGATTCATCGGATGGGGCCGTCCGAGATCCCCCAGGATCTCGGAGATGACCCGGCGCTGGGCACCCGTGAGCCGGAAGGGCAGGGCCAGCGCAGCCGTGCGGGACTCGGGGCGACTCGTGTCGATCGCGATCCCCGGCCGTCCGGCACCCGCCGCGCGCCGCAGCGCCAGCCCCAGCTCCAGGAGATAGAGTTCTTCGAGCACGAGTCGCTCGTGGGCGGGCGAGGCAAAGGCCTCGTAGCGATCGATCCCGATTCCGGCATCGGGCTGATGCAGGGCGCGCAGCGCCTCGGCCACGGATGGCAGCCCACGCGCCTCGACCCATTCCGACGGCAGGAAGCCGACGACGAGATCGGCATGGGTCTCCACCGCCTGCCCGATCAACCGGCGCAGGGTCCGCGGGTTCATCCCGTCCGGAGCCGAATAGACGGGCACGACACGACCGAGATCGCGAAGGCCGACCCTGCCGCCCGTCGGCCCCTCGCACGGTCCACCCCGTCGTTCCCGCTCCGCGCCGCCGGACTCCGCACCGGCCCGCCCCGAGCTCTTCGCCCCTCCGACGACCCCGCCCTTCTCGCGGTCTTCGGGAGTGGGGATCACCTCGATCTCGGGATGGATCAGCTCCTTCGAGAAGCGGTAGCGCCGGACCTCTCCGGAAACGAGAAGCCAACGCCCCTTCACGACCTGACTCGCGAGGGCTTCACCGCCCCGGAACCATTTCAGGGTGACGACCGCGTCATCGTCCCCGACGACGGCTTGGAAGATCTTTCCGAAACGGCCCCCCCGGCGTGTCGCCACCTGATCGACGACCTTGACTTCGGCGACGAAGGTGGCATTGGCGCCGACGCGGAGATCCGCGACCCCGACGACCCGCCGGCGGTCCTCGTAGCGGGTCGGGAGCCAGAAGAGGAGATCGCTGATCCGTTCGAACCCGCGCCGAGCGAAACCCTCGGCCCGCCTGGGCCCGACGCCGGGCAGCGCGGCGAGGGAGCGGCCGAGCAGTTCCTGGCTCCATCCCGCTCGCGCGAGGGGATCGACCCCTTCGAGCAGCGCCCGACCGAGCGCGCGCCGGGGCGTTCCCGGCTGCCGGGCAGCCAGTCCCTTCCGGATACGGACGAGGCGCTGTTTCAATTCGACGGGCAGGCTTCGGGAGAGAACGGCTTCGAGCCGCCGCTCGGCTTCGGCAACGGCCTCCTCCGCGCGCTTCGGATCCACGGCATCCGGATCCGCTTCGGAACGCGCGACCACGCCGATCGCCCGACAGAGCGCGTCGATCTCCTCGTGCAGCGTCTCGCTCCGCGTCCCGGACATGAGGCCCGACCTCCCCGGCGAGACTAACGCGCTGTCGGGACGGCGCTCGACTCGTGGATTTCCTGGAGCGAACGCACGCCGATCCGCCGGGCGCGCAGGGCGACGATCGCATCCGCCGAAGCCCGGGCCGCCGAAAGCGTCGTGCAGTAGGGGACCCCGCGCAGGAGCGCGGCCCGCCGCAGCGACTTCGAGTCCTCGATGGCCTGCAGATCGGGGCCGACCGTATTGATCACGAGCGTGACATCGCCCGATTCGATCCGATCGGCCGTGTGGGGGGAGCCCTCGTGGACCTTGTTGATCACTTCGGCGTCGATCCCCATCGAGGCGAGCATCTTCGCGGTTCCGGTCGTCGCGATCACGCTGAACCCCTGGTCGACGAGGGTCTTGACCGGTTCCAGCACGCGTTCGTGTTCCTCGGCCCGAACCGAGACCAGCACGGTGCCCTCCGTCGGGAGACTGTTTCCCGCCTGGATCTGGGCCTTGGCGAAGGCACGGCCGAAATCGGAATCGATGCCCATCACCTCGCCCGTGCTCTTCATCTCGGGTCCGAGGAGGATGTCGACACCCGCGAACTTCACGAAGGGGAAGACCGCCTCCTTGACAGAGAAATGCGTCGGCACGATCTCCTTCGTGAAGCCCAGGGATTCGAGACTCCGCCCCGCCATCACGAGCGCCGCCAGCTTCGCCAGGGGAGTGCCGATCGCCTTCGAGACGAAGGGCACGGTCCGCGAAGCGCGGGGATTGACTTCGATCACGTAGATCTGCTCGTCCTTGACCGCGTACTGGACATTCATGAGCCCCCGAACACCGATCTCGAGCGCGAGTTTCCGGGTCGCGTCGAGGATCTCCCCGATGCGTTCCGGCGCCAGGGAATACGGAGGCAACGAACACGCGCTGTCCCCCGAATGGATCCCCGCCTCCTCGATGTGTTCCATGATGCCGCCGATCACGACGCGCTCGCCGTCGCAGATCGCGTCGACGTCGACTTCGATCGCGTCCGCGAGAAACCGATCGATCAGGACCGGATGTTCCGGGGACGCGCGCACGGCGAATCGCATGTACTGGCGGAGGCCGTCGACGTCCTGGACGATCTGCATCGCCCGTCCACCGAGCACGTACGAGGGCCGCACGAGGACCGGATAGCCGATGCGTCCGGCCGTCCTTTCCGCCTCTTCGGCACTGCGCGCCACGTCGCCCGCCGGTCGCTCGAGTCCCAGCCGGCCGAGCAGCGCATCGAAGCGTTCGCGATCCTCTGCGAGATCGATCGCATCCGGCGGTGTCCCGATGATCGGCACTCCGGCGCGTTCGAGGGCGACTGCGAGCTTGAGGGGCGTCTGCCCGCCGAACTGGACGATCACGCCTTCCGGCTTCTCGCGCTCGACGATCTCGAGGACGTCTTCGAGGGTGAGCGGCTCGAAGTAGAGGCGATCACTCGTGTCGTAGTCCGTCGAGACCGTTTCGGGATTGCAATTCACCATGATCGTCTCGAAGCCCGCGTCGCGCAGCGCGAAGACCGCATGCACGCAGCAGTAGTCGAACTCGATCCCCTGTCCGATCCGGTTCGGTCCTCCGCCGAGAATCATGATCTTCCGCCGATCCGTCGGCTGGGCTTCGCATTCCGCTTCGTAGGTCGAGTAGAGATAGGGCGTATGGGCCTCGAACTCGGCGCCGCAGGTGTCGACCCGCTTGTAGACCGGACGGATTCCGAGGGCCACGCGACGCGCCCGGACCTCCTCCTCGCTCGTCCCCCAGAGCGCCCCGATCCGTGCGTCGGAGAATCCCATCTCTTTGGCCGGGCGAAGCCAACGATCGCGTTCCTTCGCCGTCGCGCCGGCCAGACGCGATTCGGCCCGGGCGATCTCCTCCAGGTTCCGCAGGAACCAGGGATCGATTCCGGTTCGCCGATGGAGTTCCCCGACGCTGGCGCCGCGACGGAAGGCCTCGACGATCGCCCAGGGCCGGCCCGGGCGCGGCGTATCGATCTGG
>DRKE01000126.1 GCA_011051925.1 Deltaproteobacteria bacterium | reverse complement strand
TCGGCGGGCAGGGAAGCGATCCCGCCCTGCAGGAGAATCGAAACCAGGGTCACCGCCATGAACGTGGCGAGTGGCAGCACCGCGCGCCAGGCGCTGGCCGTGACGTGGGGCGCGGGTTCCATCGCCGTCGCCTCTTCGGCGACCATCGGGGTCGCGCCGTCGGCGATGACCTTGCCCGTGGAGCGCGCTCGCCGCTCCGCGGCGAGCATCGGACCGAAGTCGCGCCGTGAGAGGGTCACCAGCCCAACGAAGAAGATCGTGAGGAAACAGTAGAAGCTGTAGGGGACGGTTCGGAGGAAGACGGCATACCCGTCGCCCACGTCGAGTCCCGCCGCGGGGAGTTGACCGTTGAACGTGGAGACTTCGAACGCGATCCAGGTGCTGAAGATCGAGAGCCCGGCGACCGGGGCCGCGGTGCTGTCGACGATGTACGAGAGCTTTTCGCGGCTGATCCGGAAGCGGTCGGTCAGCGGGCGCATCGTCGATCCGACGAGAATCGTGTTCGCGTAGTCGTCGAAGAAGACGACGAGCCCCATCAGATAGGTTGCGAACTGGGTGCCCTTCGCATCCTTCGCGCGCGCCGCCACCACATCCATCAGGCCACGGATCCCGCCCGCACGTGTCATCACCCCGACCATCGCCAGCATGAAGAACACGAATCCGATGATCTCGAGCCGATCGAGGTCGACGAGCTGTTCGTGGAAGTAGTGGGTGACGACATCGGCGGCGCCGCCGCCGATGCTCGCGACCCAGGAGGCGCCGCCGTCGTGCCTCAGGAGGAATGCGCCGGAGAAGACCGCGAGGATGAGCGCGATGAGAGGGCGTCGCAGCAGGATCGCGAGGACCACCGCGACGATCGGAGGGACGATCGAATCGCGGGTCGGGGGGGTCCACTCGCGCTCGACCGTTACCGGTTCGAACGCACCCTCCGGGAGGTCGATCCCGAAGTGGATGCGTTGGTGGTCTCCGGTGAACTCGAAATCGAAGTTGGCCCCCCACGTCTCGGTGGGGACTTCGTCGATCCGGAGCGAGTGGTAGCGCGGGTCCTGGGCGGCCTGGGAGAACTGGCGGAAACCGCGGATCAGGCTCGTCCGAACCGTACCGTGCAGGAGGATCGGGTCACCGCCGAACTCGGGGGCGGGGACATGGCGGGTGCCGTGCAGGCGCAGGACCAGCCCGTCCTCGGTCCGCTCGGCCGCGGGGCTATCGAGCACGGCCTTCCACAGGGGGGGACGATCGTCCGTCTGTCCTTCGGCGGGGGGCGGGCCGACCGGAAGCTCGAGGAGCTGGTAGGACTCGAGGGCCGAAAGCTCGGCGGGGACGCCCTTGGGAATCAGGAGGGCACCGGCGACGATCGCGAGGGAGAGCAGGAAGGGGACGACGCGTCTCATGGGGCGTCACCATAGGGAAGCGGCGGGGGGCTGCAAGGGCGGGTGAACGCCGCCCGCGTTCCTGATAGGCTCGCGGACGATGCTCCTCGCCGCATACGCTCTTTCGACGGTCCAGGATGCGCCCGGTGTGTTCGGGCAGCCCTCGCTCTGGATCCAACTCGCCTCCCTGGTCGCGCTCGTGCTGATCGCGGTCGGGATCTGGGTGCTCGTCGTGCACCTGCGCGAGACCCGCGACGAGACCCGTCGCTTGGCGAGCCTGGAGGGCATCGAGAGCAAGCTCGCACGCTTGCTCGAAGAGCGTGGGGACCTCGATCTCCGACGCCTCGAGCACCTGCTGCTCGACCTGCGCGAGATCCAGGGGCGGACCGAGGACGCCCTCGTGCGTCTCTTCGAGCGGGAGAGCGCGGGAGCCTCCGGAACGACCGAGGGCCGGGGCATCCCGATCGAGGAGCTCGCGCGCGTCCGCCTTTTGGCCCTCGGATACGCATCCGTCGAGATCGTGGGGCGAGTGGAGAACGGGAGCGAGGGCGGGGGGGAGTTCCTCGTCGAGGCGACCCGAGACGGAGCGCGTTTCAAGGGGAGCGTGCGGGTCGCCGATGGCCGCATCTCGCGCGTGGACATGCGCCCGGAGTACACCGCGTTTCCCTAGCCGGGTGGGGTGACTGCGGCCGGAAGGCTGCTCCACCCATTGCGTTTCGCCCGGGTCTCGAAGGGCCCGGGTCGAAGTCCTGACCCCCGCGGGTTTCCGTGCCGAGTGGACCGCTCCAGTCGCACCGCTCGCCGTGCCCCGGTATCCTCCCGGCCCTCCTCTCCCTATCCCCCGACTCCAAGCACAGCGCCTCCGGGTGTCCCGTCATGAGCTCTCCTATCGCCACGATCGAACGCCTCGCCGACTTCCGCGGCGAGACCGTCACCCTGCGCGGCTGGCTCCACCACAAGAGCGGTAAGGGCAAGCTGCACTTCCTCGTGCTGCGCGACGGCACCGGCTACTGCCAGTGCGTCGTCTTCAAGAAGACCGTCGGGGCTGAGCTCTTCGACGAGCTGGGTTCCCTCGGCCAGGAGTCGAGCCTCACGGTGACGGGCCTCGTGAAGGAAGACGCTCGCGCCCCGGGGGGCTACGAACTCCAGGTCACCTCCGCAACGATCGTTTCCCCGAGCGAAGGGTTTCCGATCACGCCCAAGGAGCATGGCCAAGACTTCTTGCTTTCGCGCAGGCATCTGTGGCTGCGGTCGAAGCGCCAGTGGGCGATCCATCGCGTGCGCGACGCGGTCATCACCTCCCTTCGGCGCTTCTTCGACGAACGCGGTTTCGTCTGCTTCGATGCCCCGATGTTCACGCCGAACGCTTGCGAGGGAACCTCCACGCTCTTCGAGGTGGAGTACTTCGGTCGCAGCGCTTTCTTGACCCAGTCGGGCCAGCTCTACGGCGAGGCGGGGGCGATGGCCTTCGGGAAGATCTACACGCTCGGGCCGACCTTCCGCGCCGAGAAGTCCAAGACGCGACGGCACCTGACGGAGTTCTGGATGCTCGAGCCCGAGGTCGCCTTCGCCGACCTGGATGACGTGTGCGAACTCGCCGAGGACATGCTCACCCGTGTCGTCTCCGATGTCCTGGAGAGGCGCAGGGTCGAACTCGAGCTCCTCGGCCGGGACCTGTCCAAGCTCGAGGCGATCCAGAAGCCGTTCCCCCGGATCACCTATGAAGAGGCATCGAAGATCCTCGTCGAACACCCGGATTCGGATTTCACTCCCGGCGACGACTTCGGGGCACCGGACGAGACGATCCTTTCGAACGCGTACGACCGCCCGTTGATGGTCACTCACTATCCGGTGGACGTGAAGGCGTTCTATATGAAACGCGACAGTGCCGATCCGACCAAGGCGCTCTGCGTGGACGTGCTCGGAACCGAAGGCGTCGGAGAGCTGATCGGGGGGTCCCAGCGCGAGGACGACATCGACCTCTTGCTCGAGCGGATCGACGAGCACGGGTTGCCGCGCGAGGCGTTCGAGTGGTACCTGGACCTGCGTCGTTACGGGAGCGTGCCGCACGGGGGGTTCGGGCTCGGACTCGAGCGTTGCGTGGGGTGGATCTGCGGAGTGCAGCACATCCGCGAATGCATTCCGTTCCCGCGCACGATGGTCCGCATGGAGCCCTGACTTCGTTCCGGCCGATCTCCTTGAGAAAGCCCCGCATCGCGATCGATCTGCCCGACCCCAGCCGGGCCCACGGCGCATGGGTGCAGTTCTTCTGCTCCGCGGCCGCCGGGGCGATGCTCGGTGGGCGCGGGGGAATCGAGATCCCGCTCCTGGTGGGGAGCGGGTTCGCGGGAGCCTTCCTCGTGGGCGCTGCGCTGGCCGTCGGGCTGCACCGCAAGGCGCGGCGCTTCGCGGGCGGCTTGGCTCTGACCGTGGCCGGGCCCGCAGGCGCGCTCCTCCTCGGGGCGGACCCTTCCTTCCTCGTCGTCGCGGGCGCAACCCTCGCGCCTGCCCTGGGCGCGGTCTGGCTCGCGAAGCGGCGCGGGATCCTCTCACGCGCGACCCTGCTGGCCGCCACCGCGGCGGTCGTCGCCGTGGCCCCGGCCTCCGCCCTCGCCGGCGGCGCGTCGTGGACCGCCGCGGCAGTGCTCTTCGCCCTGCTGTGGCCGGTCTTCTCCTGGCGCGGGATTCGAATCTCGGCCCGCCTCGAGGGCAGCGGAAGTTGGGATCGAGCCGCCCTGCGTCGAAGCGGGCTGCGCGAGGCAGCGATCGCGGCGGCGTGGACCGTCGTCGCGGTCTTCGTCTGCTCCTGAGGGGCTGCGTTCAGTAGACCTCGACCGCGTCCTGGATCGAGATCGTGTCGCTCCCGAACGCGTTCGTGGCCGTGAACGTGACCGTGTAGGCGCCGATCGAGGTGTAGGTGTGGGCGGGGTTCTGAGCCGTGGAGGTCGTCCCGTCGCCGAAGTCCCACATCCAGGAGGTCGGCGGCACTCCGGTGGAGGTGTCCGTGAACTGCACCGCGAGCGGGCCCGTGCCGAACGAGG
>DRKE01000125.1 GCA_011051925.1 Deltaproteobacteria bacterium | reverse complement strand
TGACGGCGAAGTCCGAGTACATCATGACGCTCTTCAGCGATGTCGGTTCCGAGAACGAGGCGCGCTTCCTGGCCGTGACGCTTCCGGTCTTCCTGGCCGGCGTCGGCCTGGCGGTGTCGACCGTCTGCATCTTCATCGCGCGCATGCTTCGCGGCAATGCCCCGGCGATGGTGCTGCGGGCCGCCCTGATCGTGCCTTCGATCATCATCTGCATCGTCGCCTACATCCTGATGCCGATGCTGGGCGTGACCCAGGCGGTGACGTATTCGCTCGCGGCCGGCGCGATCGGCGGTGCGCTGATCGGTCTCATCACGGAGTACTACACGGCCTGGGGGCCGATCGAGCGCGTCGCGGATGCTTCGAAGACGGGGGCCGGAACCGGGGTCATCTCGGGGCTCGCCGTCGGCATGGAGAGCACGGTGGTTTCGCTCCTGATCGTGGCCTGCGTCGGGTTCATCGCCAACTGGGCGATGCCCGAAGGGCTCGGCCTCTACGGGATCGCCATGGGTGCCGTGGGCATGCTCGCGGGCACGGCGATCGTGATGACCGTCGACGCCTACGGTCCGATCTCCGACAACGCGGGCGGCATCAGCGAGATGAGCGGCCTCGGGCCGGAAGTGCGCGCGATCACCGATGAACTCGATTCCGTCGGCAACACGACCGCGGCGATCGGGAAGGGCTTCGCGATCGGGTCGGCGACCCTGACCGTCCTCTCGCTCTTCTCGGCGTTCATTCTCGAGGTGAACCACGTTCGCGTCGAATCGGGCCTCGAGGCCCTCGTGCTGAAACTCGACGAGGCCCCGATCCTGATCGGCCTCTTGATCGGGGCGTGTCTGCCCTATGCGGTCGGCGCTTCGACGATGATCGCGGTCGGCAAGGCCGCCCAGGCCATCATCGAGGAGATCAAACGCCAGTTCGCCGAGATCCCGGGCCTCCGCGAAGGCAAGGCCGATCCCGACGGTACGGCGATCGTCGACATCGCGACCCTGGCCGCCCTTCGCCAGATGGTGCTCCCCGGAAGTGTCGCCATCCTCGCGCCGGTCGGGGTCGGCTTCCTGCTCGGGCCGGCCTCGCTCGCGGGCATGCTCGCCGGCGCGACGGCCGTGGGCGCCTCGCTTTCGCTCTTCATGGCGAATGCGGGCGGGGCCTGGGACAACGCCAAGAAATTCATCGAGGCGGGTGGGCTCGAGGGCCATCCCAAGGGTTCGGACGCGCACAAGGCGGCGGTCGTCGGGGATACCGTGGGCGATCCCTTCAAGGATACCTCGGGACCGGGCGTCGCGATCCTGATCAAGGTCATGAGCGTCGTCAGCCTCCTGATCGCGCCGCTCATCGCCACGATCTAGAGGACGCCCTTCGCTCGGGATGACGATCGGTCGGAGACGTCTTCGCAAGGCACTGATCGTCGCCGGCTGTCTCTTCGGGACGGTGGAGGTCCCGGCCGCCCCGCTCGGCATCTGCCTGATCGGACTCGGTGGCGTCCTCCATCTCTGGTCGAAGGGATGTCTCGAGCAGAATCTCCGATTGATCACTTCGGGACCCTATCGGTTCTCGAGGAATCCCTTCTATCTGGCGAACGGGCTGGTCGATCTCGGCCTCTGTCTCGTGATCGGCCGGCTCTGGATCACGCTGGTCTATTTCGGACTCTGGGCGCTGGCCTATCGCGCCACGATCGCGAAGGAGGAGAGGCGGCTCGAATCGCTCTTTCCGGGCGAGTTCTCCGCCTATCGGGCCTGCGTGCCCGTGCTGATTCCGACGGGCCGCCGCTGGCCACGGGCGGACGCGACGGGACGCTTCAGCTTCGGCAATCCGGCTCTGGCCCGGGGAAGCGAGTATGCTCGTCTGCTCGGTATCGCGATGGCACCGGCGGTGATCCAGGCCGCCGGGATCCTTCGCCGCGAGAGGGGGGCCATCTTCCTCGAAGAGAATGCGGCAGGCCTCGCGGTGATCGTCTTCCTCGCGGCGCTCTGGATCGTGAAGCTCGCTCTGGCGGAAACCTTCCGCCGGCCGGAGACGATGCTTCTCCCCTTCGAGCGCCATCCGCTTCTCCGGATGGCGATCGGCCTCGCACTCCTGGGGGCGGCCGTCGCCGTCGGGGAGCCCTGGGCGATGGCCCTCCCGGTCCTCTGGATGGCGCTCCTGGTCCTGGATCGCGGTGGCCGGTTCCTGTTCGACGGACGGAGGGAGGAGGGGCGCTATCGGCTCGTTCGCCGTCCCTGGCGATTCTTTCCCGCGATCGCCTTCGGGTCGATCCTGGTCTTCTCGTGTGTCACCGTGTTGAATCACTGGCCGCCGGTCTGATCGAGACCACCGGTGCCGAAGAGGGAGGAGAGCGTGGCAGAAGGTCGGAAGATCCTGGTGACGGGAGCGACCGGACAGGTCGCAGGACCGGTCGCGACGAGTCTCGCCCGGGACCACGAGGTCTGGGCGGCCGCCCGATTCTCGGACGAGCGGAAGAGGGAAGCGCTCTCGGCCGAAGGCGTTCGATGCATCGCCAGCGATCTCGCGGCGGGAGATTTCGCGGAGTTGCCCCGGGACTTCGACCATGTCCTCCATTTCGCGGTGGCCCGCTCGTCGGATTTCGATGGGGATTTCCGGGTCAATGCCGAGGCGACGGGGGCGTTGATGAGTCATTGCCGGGCCGCCCGGAGCTTCCTGCACTGTTCGACGAGCGGCGTCTACCAGCCGAACGGTCATGCCCTCTTCACGGAGGAGAGTCCCCTCGGCGACAATCACCGCGTCATGATGCCGACCTACAGCCTCTCGAAGATCGCGGCCGAAGCCGTCGTCCGCTTTGCCGCCCGGGAATTCGATCTGCCGACGACGATCGTCCGCCTGAACACACCCTACGGCTCGAATGGCGGATGGCCCTTCTTTCACCTGGAGATGATCAAGAAGGGATTGCCGATTCCCGTCCATTCGAACGCCCCGTCCCGCTACACGCTCCTGCATGAGGATGACATCGTCCGGACGGTCCTCGGATTGGCGGAAGCAGCGACCGTGCCCGCTCGAATCGTCAACTGGTGCGGCCAGGAGCACGTGAGCATCGAGGAATGGTGCGCCTATCTCGGGAACCTGATCGGCATCGAGCCGGTCTTCGACGTGACGGATCGGACGCTCGAATCGGTCATGACCGACAATCGGCGGATGCGCGAGCTCGTGGGACCGGCGAGGGTGGACTGGCGGTCGGGCCTGCGACGCATGGTCGAAGAGCGGCATCCGGATTGGCTCGTCGCCTGATCCGGGCAGATCAGCTTCGTCGTGCGACCTGCCGGCCTGCGAGGCGGCCGAAGAAGGTGACGTCTCCGACGGACAACCCGCTGGCATATCCTTCGGCACGCCTCGGCAGGCCGCAGGTCGTTCGGCCGGCGGCGTAGAGTCCCGGAATCGCTTCTCCGTCCATGCGCAGCACTTCGCCCGTCGGTCGCGTGGAGAGGCCGCCGAGCGTGAAGGCGACGTAGTTTCCGTGACGTCCCGGCGTGATGTCGATGGCGGCGAGGGTCGGTTCGATCGGTTTCAGCCATTCCGGCTGTTTGTGGAAGAGGGGATCCTCTCCCTTTTCGGCGTGTTCGTTGTAGAACCGGAAGGTATGGGCGAGGTTGTCGACGGGCAGACCGATCTCTTCGGCCACCTCCTCGATCGTGTCCCCCGTACCGACGATCTCCCCGCCGAGCATGTTCGGCTGCTTCCAGTCCTCTTCGCCGATGATCATGTAGATTCCCTCGCCGAGTTGTCTGCGGGCGTGGGACGCGATCCGAG
>DRKE01000124.1 GCA_011051925.1 Deltaproteobacteria bacterium | reverse complement strand
TCGGCCGACGGGGCGCAGCGTGCCCTCGCGGAAGACCGGGTCCGGGCAGAACTCGCTGCCCTGCCCCTGCGCGTTCTCGACGCGCAGCGGATCGCAGAGCGGGTGCGGCTCTCGAATGCCTGTCTCGCCCTTCGTGGCACCTACGTCCGGGATCTTCCGCGCCACGCTCGGGTCCTGGCGGCTCTCGGCGGGGATCTCGGACGCATGATCGCGCGCCTGCGCTCGTGGGCGAAAACGGGCTCGCCAGTCGAAGAGTTCTATCGGGTGGATTCCGGGGAGGCGCCGGCCTCGAGTGGGACGTCCGGGGAGCACCACGGGTCCAGCGAGAAGCCCTCCCTTCAGCTCCCGTGAAGGTCTCCCCGACGCCGAGAATCCGGACCACCGCCGGATCCCCTCGTCTTCGTCGACTGGCAGGCCCTGGCGGGCCGAGGGTTCAGCGTCCGATCAGTTCGACCACGCCTTCCTGGACCAGGCCCCGGAAGACGGCCAGACAGGCTTCGGTGTCGACCAGCGCGTCGTGGGCGCCTTCGATCTCCTCGCCCGTGTAGTGTCGATAGGCCTCCGCCAGGGTCGGCCACTTGTACCCGTATTTCCCCGGCAGTTTCAGGACATCCGTCGAGGCTTCCTTGGTGCAGACCATCTGGCGACCGTCCATCCGGTGGGGCTTGTTCCCCAGGCGATAGAGCGCCGTCTTCATGATCGAGACATCGAAGGCGAGATTGTGGGCGACGATGATGTCGGCCTGCAGACAGGCCTGATTGAAGAGCGAACAAGCGACCATGGGGACGATGCCGTATTGCGCGCAATCCTCCTCGCTGATCCCGTGCGCTTCGCGGGCCGCCGGATCGATCCGGACGCCCGGGTTCAACTGCACCAGCATCGAGTTCCGCGCGCGGGGCTTCCAATCCCGCGTATCGACGAGCAGCATTCCCAGCTGGATCAGATCGGGCTGGCTCGGGTCCTCCGGCGGCTTTCGGAACTCGACCATGCCCGTCGTCTCGGTGTCGAAGATCAATGCCTTCACGGCTTTCCTCTCCCTGGCCGGCGGCCGCTGCCCCTGTCCGTCCTCGCGGTGTTAGCACAGGCATCCTCACCCCGGACACCCGGGCGACGTGTCGGAAGCGGACAGGGGCGGCCACGCCGGCGTCAGACGGACCGCGCGCGAACCCGTTCGACGAGGGCGAGCAGCGCCGGCGCGACGAGCAGGTCCGCCAGGAAGGCCACCAGCGCCGCGAAGGCCGAGAGCAGGCCGAAGGCCCGGATATTGCTCATTTCGCTCAGGCCGAAGATCGAAAAGCCCGCCATCAACACGAGCGACGTGAAGAGGAGCGCCGACCCGGTCGTGCGGAGCGTTTCCCGCACGGCCATTTCGAGATCCCCGCTCTCCTCGAAATAGCGATGGAACTTGTGCATGAAATGGATCGTGTCGTCGACGGCGATCCCGATCACCATCGCACCGACCATCATCGTGACCGAGTCGAGCGGCTTTCCCAACCAGCCCATCACGCCCAGAACCGCGACGACGGGCATCAGATTCGGAATCATCGCGACGAATCCCCGTCGCAGGCTGCCTAGGATGAGCATCATGAGCGGCGTGATCGCGAGGAGTGCGAAGGCGTAGGACCGCATCATGCTGCGGATCATCGCATCGAAGATCGACGAGAGCAGCATCATCAGCCCGGTCACCTCGTAGTCCGCCCGGGCCGACAACGTCTTCTCGAGCATCCGGTCGACCTTCTCGAGGAAGGGCGGAAAGACCAGCGCGTCGACGAAGGGCACGCGCACGTTCAGCCGGGCCAGCCGGAATTCCGAGTCGACGAGTTCTTCCGTGTCGTCGCTTCCGCTGTTCTCGAAGAGCAGCAGCTCCTGTGCGACGGCTTCCCGCGTGTCCGGAATGCGACGCATCTCCGGGCGGTTTTCGTTCAAGGCCTGATGCGTCTCGCGAACGACGTCAAGGATCGACACGACCTTTCCGACGACGATCGGCTCGCTGGCGATGTTCGCGATCTCGTCTCCGATCCGGGACAGTGCCTGCAGGAACCCGGGCTCGTAGACGCCTCCGGGTTCGCGACTGTCGACCACGACGTCGAGACTGATCGATCCACCGAGATCCTGATCGACGGCGAGGAAATCCCGCCGAACCCGATCGTCCTCCGGAAACCAATCGAGACCGTCGTGGCTGAAGGTGGTCTGCAGGGCTCCGAGGATGCCCAGGATCGTCAGCAGCGAAGCCGGAAGCAGGACGCGGATCGGAGAGCGGACCGCGAACGTGCCTGCCGAAACGAGGAAGGTCTCGAAGGGAAAGAGCCCCTGCCCGATCCGACCCCGCGTCGGAATCGGCATCGGAAAGATCGCGATCAGGGCCGGCAGCAGAACGACCGTATAGATGAAGGCCAGCGAGACGCCGATCGGCGCCAGGAACCCCAGCTGGGCGACGGAAGCCATTTCAGCCGTGGTGAAGGAAAGCATTCCCACGGCCGTCGTGACGCTCGTCATCAGGACCGCCAGCCCCGAATGTCCCAGGGCCCGGGCGACGGCATCTTCCTCGCAAGCGCCCTCCATCCGGAGTCGGTACACGATCGCGAGGATATGCACGGCGTCGCAGACCCCCACGGTCAGCAGGAAGACCGGCAGGATCTGGACCGCGGCGGATCCCGGGATGCCGAGCATGACCATCAAGCCGATCGTGGCGACCAGCGACAGGACGACGACCATGATGGGAAGGACGACGCCCGCGACCCGACGGAAGAGGACGGCCAGAACGATCCCCATCAACAACAGCATCGACGGCATGAAGACCGAGAAGTCCCGCATCATCGCCTGATTGAGCCGATAGGTCATGACGAGCGCCCCGGCGAGATGGAGCCTGAAGTCGGGACCGTCGAATCGCTCGATCACGTCGAGCAGCCCGGCGACCACGGCATCGCCCTCCGCTGCGGTCAGATAGACGGGTTCATCGTCATCGGCCCCGCCTTCTCCGTCTCCCGCGCCGAAGCCACCGAGGCCCTCGTCGGTCGGACCGAGCGTCGTGTAGGTCTCGGGCCGGATCGCGATCGCCGTCGCGGTGCCATCGGCCGAGACCAGGGCATTCCGATAGGTCGGATTCGAAAGAACGTAGTCGCGGATTCTCCGGTAGTCCCCTGGACTTTCGGGCCAGACCTCGAGAAGCTCCTCAACGACGAGACCCTGTTCGTCGCCGCGGGTCACCCGGGCATTCAGCAGGCTGTCGACCTCGCTCAGGTAGGGGACATCCGTCTCGATCGCCCGGTGCAGTTCGCGCAGACGCGACAGGAATTCCGGCGTGAAGAGGTCCGGGGCCTCGACCGCGAGGATGATCCGGTCATCCCGGCCGAACTGGTCCCGCATGGCGTTGTAGACGATGACGGCGGGATCGTCCTTCAGCAGGAAGGATTCGGTCGAATTGTCGAGTTCGAGTCGGGGCAGGAAGCTGACCAGCCAACCCGTCACGAGAACCGAGAAGACCAGGGCACTCCAACGATGGCGATAGACGAAACGGCCCCAGCGCTCGAAGGCCACCTCGATCCGGGCCTGCCACGAACGATCGCCGGCTCCGCTTGCCCCGGCCGATCCCTCGTGCCCCCCGCCTCCCCCGGACTGTCGTGCTGCCTGCGTCACGGTCTCGCACCCCCCGGCGCCATCGTTCCTCGATCCGACATCGCGGGGGGGATCGCGAAGCGGCCCAACACTACCATTGCAACGAAACCGGAACCAGCGGAATCGGCTTCCCCGGTCGCACCCGACGTCCGACACAGGCGGGCGATGCCTTCGCCAGGCACTCTTTTCGATCGGTCACGAATGGGGTTTACTCGACCCGGCGAGACGAGCGTCGGGCGCCACGACCGGATCCGGGCCGATGCCCGGCAGGCCGTCCGGGCCGGCTGGCGGCCCGATCGCGAAGCGAACGACGAACAAGAAGAAAGAAGGAAGAGGGGGTGGCGTGTCGGTTCTCATCGGGAAGCCTGTGAAGGCGTGGTCATCCGCCGGTCTCGCCCTGGTGACGCTCGCCCTCTCGCTGTCCGTCGCCCTTGCGGTCCGGGCGGACGACCCGACGGCGAGAGAGATCATGGAGAGGGTCGACGCACGGGACGACGGCGACAACCAGATCTCCGACATCGAGATGACCCTGATCGACAAGCGTGGAAACAAGCGCGTTCGTCGGCTTCGTTCCTACACCAAGGACAAGGGCGAGGACACCTACTCGATGATGTTCTTCCTGAGTCCCGCAGACGTCCGGGATACCGGCTTTCTCACCTACGACTACGACGACCCGGAACGCGACGATGACCAATGGCTCTACCTGCCCGCGCTCAAGAAGACCAAACGCATCGCCTCGAGCGGAAAGAGCGGCAGTTTCATGGGATCCGACGTCTCCTATGCCGACCTGACGAAACGCCCCGTCGAGAAGTACGACTACAAGCTGCTCAAGGAAACGGAACTCGACGGGCATCCCGTCTGGGTGATCGAGGCCGTTCCGAACGACGAGGACGAGATCGAGGAGACGGGCTACCTGAAATCGGTCCAGTTCATCCGCAAGGACAACTACGTGCGCGTGCGCTCGAAGATCTGGCTCAAGAAGGGCCGTCGGAACAAGTACATGGAGGTCAAGGAGCTGGCCCGGATCGACGGGATCTGGGTGCCGACCCTGATGACCATGACCACGAAAAAGGGGAAGCAGACCCAGCACAAGACGATCCTGCGGACCTCGAACATCCGTTTCGGCCAGCCCCTGGACTTCGATACCTTCTCGGTTCGCGGACTCGAAACCGGTCCCTGAGCCGTGTTCCGACCTCTTCTTTCGAGGTGGCTCGGCCTGACGATCCTCGCCGCGCTCCTGTCGGGGGTCTTCACGGGCCCGGCCCCTGCCGACGTCCCCGAAGAGGACCTCGATGATCTCATGGGGGGCTTCGACGATGACGCCGATCCGATCGAGACCGCAAGCGACGAAGACACGCCTCCCGGATGGCTCGCACGATGGCCCTTCGGCACGCTCCTCTACGATCGGGTCGAGCTGAACGGCTCGCTCGGCTCGGGCCTCGCGTACAGCTATCTCGATCACAGCGTGCCCCACGGCGATCAGCCCGGCCGGACGTCGCATTTCGGCGGTCTCTCCCGCCTCGATCTGGACGGATTCCTGCAGGTCGACATCGATCTGCCCCGCGACTGGCAGATCCGGGCCGAAGCGCTCGGCTGGTACGACTTCGTCTATCGGATCCGGGGACGAGGTCAGTACGGCGGCGCCGTCCTCGACGTCTACGAGTGGCAGGTCGATACCGGAGAGGTCTACCTGACGGGGCCCGTCGCGCGACATGTCGACCTCACGATCGGACGCAAGATCGTCAACTGGGGCCGCTCGGACACGCTGCGCGTCGTCGACGTCATCAATCCCCTCGACAACAAGGAACCCGGACTCGTCGACATCGAAGACCTGCGCCGTCCCAAGGCGATGATCAAGCTCGATGCGATCTCCGGCCCCTGGAGCGCACAGCTGCTCGTCATCCCCGAGAACCGATACGATCGCCAGCCGCCCCGCGGCAGTGACTTCTTTCCCGTCCTCGAAGACATTCCCTTCGCCTTCCAGAGTCCGCCCGTCGACGGCCGCAGCGACTTCGAAGGTCTTCCCGGCCTCGCCGCGAGGATCGACGCCCGGTTCAGCGGATGGGATCTCTCGCTCTACGGTGCCTACGTCGACGAAACGGGGCGTAGGATCGATTTCAGTTTCGACCCCCTCGTCGGACCCGCGAGCCTGCATGCCCGGGCGGAAGCCAATCGCTTCGGGCTCGCCGCCATCGCCGGAAACTGGACGCGGGGGGCCTGGCTGGCGAAATTCGAACTCGCCTATCTGCAGGACATCCGGGTGCTTCGAACGCCCCGCCCGCTGCCACCGCCGGGCCTGGCCCTTCCCTCGAGTGACGACAAGGATCGGATCGACGTGATGGTCGGCCTCGAATACTACGGGCCGGACAATCTGACGATCGCCCTCGAGGTCGTGAATCGCCAACTGCTGGGCGAAACGAAGGGACTCCAATCCCCTCTGGTGAATCCCCACCGCAGCTTCGAGATGGCCCTGCGGATCTCCCGTCCCTTCTTCCGCGAGAAGCTGAACGTGACCGCCCTCGCCGTCGCCTTCGGCGAGCGTTTCCAGAACGGGGCCATCCTCCGCCTGTCGGGTGACTATGAACTCGGCGAGGCCTGGAAGGCGGAGGCCGGCATCCTCGTCTTCGTCGGGGGTCCGGACGACGGACTCGGCGCATACGATTCGAACGATCGTCTTTTCGCCGGAATCAAGTACAGCTTCTAGCCTCGACCACGTGCAGCGTGGGGGCGGAACGGATCGGGTCGTCTGCTTGGCATCCGGTCCATCAGATCCTTCGATCCCGGCGCGGACAGGTCCGGTTCCGGCGGAACCTGCGTCCTTCCTGCGAGCGCGTGAGACCGAAGCGATCCCGGCTCCCCGATCGGCGGCCACGCCTCGCCTCATGACAAGACCGGACGCGACCGAAGCGATCTCGAGGGAGGCCTTTTCCGGATGCCGGAAAACGAGCCGGGGAACGATCATGGAAGTCATCGAAGAAGAACGGACCGGCGATCCCCATCGAGCCTCGCGTCTCGCCATGCGCATGGTCGAAGAGATCGAACGGGCGGTTCACGGCAAGCCCGAGATCGTCCGCAAGGCCGTCGTCTGCCTGTTCGCCGAGGGGCATCTGCTGCTGGAAGACGTCCCCGGCGTCGGCAAGACGACCCTCGCCCATGCCCTCGCACGATCCGTGGCGGCCGAGTTCCGCCGCATCCAGTTCACGAGCGACCTGCTCCCCGCCGACCTCACGGGTTTCTCTATTCCGCAACGGACCCACCCGGAGGCCATGCCGACCTTCCATTTCCAGCCCGGCCCCCTCTTCGGCAACATCGTTCTCGCCGACGAGGTCAACCGGGCGAGTCCCCGGACCCAGTCGGCGCTCCTCGAGGCGATGAGTGAGAAGACCGTGAGCATCGACGGGGTGAGCCATGCTCTCCCGTGCCCCTTCTTCGTGATCGCGACCCAGAATCCCCTGGAACATCATGGAACGCATCCCCTGCCCGAAAGCCAGCTCGACCGTTTCCTGATGCGCCTTTCCCTCGGCTATCCCGATCGGGAACACGAGGCCAGGGTCCTGGCAGAGGATCCGAGCATTCATGTGCTGCCCCGCCTCGAAGCCGTCCTCGACCTCGCCCAGCTCCTCTCCATCCAGGCGACGGTCCGGAAGGTGAAGCTCGAAGAGTCGCTGCTGGCCTATCTCCTCGACCTCATCGAAGCGACCCGCATCCACGACGGACTGGCCGTCGGCGCCTCGACCCGAGCCGCCCTCTCCCTGCGCCGCGCGGCCCAGGCACATGCCCTGCTCGAGGGTCGCGACTATTGCATTCCCGAGGACATCCGCGATCTGGCCATCGACGTGCTCGCCCATCGAGTGGGTGTCGGAACCCGGGGCGGACGTCCGTCCGAATCCGATGAAGCGCGCTGGATCATCGGCGAGATCGTCGACCGGCTTCGCGTTCCACTCTAGTGACGATGCGAGCGACGATGCGAACGGGCCGGCCAGATCGCTCCTGGCCAAAGTCTCCGCGCAGCCTGCGGGCGACCCGTGCGGGTTGGTGCTTCATCGCGATCGTCTTCGGCGTCGGCTTTGCTGCCCTGAATACGGGCAACAACCTCCTCTATCTCGTACTCGCCCTGATGCTCGCCTTCCTCGTCCTCTCCGGACTCCTCTCGGAATCCGCCCTGCGCGGGATCCGTGTCGAACGCAAGCGGCCAGGCGAACTCTTCGCGGAATCTTCCCATCGCATCCTTCTTCGAATCCACAACACGCAGCGTCGGACGCCCTCGTTCGCGATCACGATCGAGGACCGCCTCTCGACGGCCGAGGGGACCGAACCGGTCGGGCGTGTATTCGCGCTTCGCGTCGGCCCCGATTCCTTTCTGGACCGAAGCTATGGCTTCCAGCCGGACCGACGGGGCGACGTCGAATTCGAGGGGTTCCGGGTCTCGACCCGCTTCCCCTTCGGCCTCTTCGTGAAATCGCGACGGCTCGAGCTGCCCGAGCAGGCGGTCATCTACCCCGCCCTCGACAGCGTCCCCCTTGCCGCCCCCGCTGAGACGGATCGACGGACAGAACGCGAACGGGCACGCCGGATGCGGACGGGCGATTCGATCTCGGGGCTCCGCGAATTCATTTCCGGGGATGCCTTCGCGCGGATCCATTGGCGAAGCAGCCTGCGGGCGGGTCGGCTCATCGTCGGAGAACGGGAGGCCGCCGGCGCGCCGGAGATCGAGATCCAGCTCGGCCTCGCCCCGGAGAGCGGGGCTGCGACCGTCGAGGACGAGGTCCGGCAGGCGGCTTCGGAGGTCGTCCGGCATCTCGACGAGGGCTTCCGGGTCGGCCTGCGGTCGCCCTCGATCCGGTTCCCCCCCGGCGCAGGGCCCCGTCATCGCGCCGAGCTGTTGACCTACCTCGCCCGCGTGCAGCCGGGCGATCCCGGCGTGACCCGTGCCCCGGATCCGTTGCGACGAGGCCGGTCCGGACGAGCCGGATGGAAGGCAGCCGGATGACGCGAAGCGACTTCCGTACCGTGGTCGAGGGACCCCGACCGGCTTCGGCCTGGCTGATGGCGCTCGTCGCGAGTGCTGCCCTCTGGATCACGGAACAGCTTCCGATCTGGCTGATCGGGATCCAGTGCCTCGCCTTCGCGATCGGGCTCGCCACCCGACGGGATCCCCCTGCCTTCCGGACGAATGCCGTCTGGCTGAACGTCTTCATGCTCGGCATCACGACGATCACGATCCGGTCCGCCCTGGCCGGGAATCCCGCGACGGTCTCCCTCGCCTGGTTCACCGCCCTGGCCCAGGCGCTGCAGCTCCTCGATGCCCGGCCCCGGAAATCCGAGTTCGTGCTCGTGGCCGTCGCCCTCTTCCAGATCGTCCTCGCCTCGACCCTCACGGACAGCATCCTCTTCCCGCCGCTCCTGGTCGTCTTCGTCGTGAGCGTCACCTGGACCCTGCTCGTGCATACGCTGTCGATGGAAGCCGCCGAGGCGGGCGATCCCGAGGCAGCCTCGGCGGTCCTCGCATCCGATCTCCGACGGATGACCTTCCTCGCCACGGGTCTCTGTCTGGCCCTCGCGATCCTCCTCTTCATGCTCTTTCCGAGAATCGAGACCCGGGGGTTCCATCCCGGTGCCGGCCGGGGTTTCGCCTTGTCGGGATTCTCGACCCGGGTCAGCCTCGGCGACGTGGGCCGGATCCGCCAGGACCCTTCCATCGTCCTGCGCGTCGAAAGTCCCGACGGCCGGCTGCCCGATCCGGAGAAAGCCTATTGGCGCGGCCTGGCCTTCGATGCCTTCGATGGACGGGACTGGTCGATCTCCGCCTCGGAACATCGAGCCGCTCGTCGCGCGCTGAGCGGTGTCGGCCGCTTCGGCGTCGAGCTCCTGCCCGACGCGGGTTCCCCCCTCACGATCCAGCGGATCATCCGGGAGCCCGTCGCCTCGAACGTCCTTTTCGTTCCCGCCCGGACCCGACGGATCCAGGGTCCCTTCCAGGCCCTCGAACGGGATCGCAACGGGGGACTCTATCTTCCCGGCCCGGGGAACGAGCGGATCCGATACACGCTCTGGTCGGACATCGGCGAAAGGGACCCCGACCGCCTCCGAGGCGAACGCGCACGTCCCCCCCTCGAACCGGGACCCGGTGGGGAACGCCCCGCCCTGCGCTATCTCGCGTTGCCCGCAGTCGATCCCCGCGTCCGCAGCCTCGCGGATGAAATCACCCGGGGCGCCACGAACGACTACGACCGGGCCTGGCGGATCCAGCAGGCGCTGCGACGACGGGGACGCTACTCCGACACGCCCCCGCGGCTCGACGACGCTGAAAGCACCCCCATCGACGCCTTCCTGCTCGGCGAACTCGAAGGCCATTGCGAGTATTTCGCCAGTGCGATGGTCACCCTCGCGCGTCTCGAGGGTCTGCCGAGCCGACTCGTGAACGGTTTCGCGGGAGGCGTCGCAAACGAAGTCGGCGGATTCATCGAGGTCACCCGGGCCGATGCCCACGCCTGGGTCGAGGTCCATTTCGAGCACTCGGGTTGGATCCGCTTCGACCCGACCCCGCCCGATCGTCGCCTGCGGAGCGCGCGGCCGCTTTCCCTCTTCGCCCGACTGGCACAGATCGGCAGCGCCGTCGAATTGTGGTGGTTCCAGCGGGTCGTCGATTTCGACAGTGTCGATCAGATCGGCTTTCTGCGAGGCCTCTGGCGAAGCTGGACCCGCGATCGGCATCCCGTGGCGGACGGCCCCGAGCCGGGCGACCGCAGGGCATGGCCGTTCGGATCGGATTCGCGAGGATGGCCGGATCCCGGGTGGATCCTGGCCGCCCTGTTTCTGCTGGGCATCGGCCTGAGCGGATGGCGCCGCTTCCGGAGCGTTGCCGACACGCGCGTGCCTCCGGGCTACCGCGCGGCATTGCGCATCCTCGCACGACGTGGGCTCGTCCGCCCCGCCACGGCGACGGCGCGGGATTTCGCCGCGTCCGTTCGAGCCCGGGTTCCGGCCGCCGGCGCATCCGCCTTCGCCGAGATCACCGACGCCTACCTCGCATCGCGATTCGGCGCCCGACCCGATCCGGATCTTCGGGACCGGCTCGAGGCGCTAGAGAACGCCGTAGACGGGATGCGTCTGGGGAATCAGACGGACATCGGATAGCCGCGCTTCGGCGCGACCGAGCCAGCCCAGCAGACGCGAGGCTTCGGGCCGCGCGTCCACGCCGCCACAGGGCGTCACGGGCTGGAGGACGAGGGGGATCGTCGGCGAGATCGCCGCGATCCGATCCAGCATCGCCTCGAATTCCGCCTCTCGTGTCGATGGCGTGAGGACGACCTTCACATAGACCTCCGATTCCCTCGACGCGATCCGGAGGAAACGCGCGTGGGCATCGTGGAATTCCGTCTCCGGGTCCGAGCAGCCTGCCTGACCCGGTGCCCAACGGACCTCGCTCGCGAGTTTCCAGTCCATCGAGACCAGGTCGATCTGCGCGACACAGGACTCGAGCGCCTCGGCGTGCAGGCCGTGGGTTTCGAGATAGGTCCGGAACCCGGCCTGGCGGAGCCTCGTCGCAAGCGCCGCCACGACCGCCGGTTGAAGCAGGGGCTCTCCCCCGGTCAGGCTGATCCAGGTCGAGCGTGTCGCCGCCAGCCCCGCGCAGATCTCCGCGATCTCCGCCACGGACATCGGGTTCGGCCGATCCTCGAAATCGCCGCTTCCCGCCCGGGTCTCGATGCGACAACCGGGCACCGTCCGCCATGTCCCGGGCGAATCACACCAACGACAACGCAGATCACATCCACCGAAGCGAACGAAGACCGTCGAGCGCCCGACCTCGGGCCCCTCGCCCTGGGCCGAGGCGAAGATCTCGACGAGCGAAGCCCCGGGCTCGCTCGTTCCGGTTTCCTGGGCGGGCACCATGGCTCTTCCCGGCTTCAGCGCTCGAGCAGCGATCGGCCCATCGCGATCTCCGTGATCACCTCCTCGAGACGCTCGGGATGCCGTTCGAGTTCCCGCACGCGGAAGCGGGCGACATGATCGGCATCCGGTTGCCGCTCGACCCACTCGAGCTTGTCGGCGAGATGATCGGCGACGGCCACGAAATCGAGCGTATGCTTGCCGCTCGTCTCTTCGCCGCTGAGGACGAAGCTCTCCTCGTTCCGTGAATGGGCGAGGGAGAGCGTCGCGGCATAGCGCTCGCGAGCGATCCGGGCACACAGATGGAGGTCCAGCTCCGGCTCGACGTCGAGCACGACCATCACATGCCCACCGAAATGAACCAGTCGGAACTCGTTCCGCGCGACCCAGTCGACCTCGACCGGCGGTGGCGGAAGGTCGATGAGCGCGGCCTCCTTGGCCAGATCGCTGGGGCGACCGGCGAGCAGGCCGGCGATTTCGGCTCGGATGTCCCCGGTCTTCGTCGCGATGAGCTCGATCCGATGGCGCCAGAGCCGTCCCCAGCGCTCGAAGTCGTGTTGCGAGAAACGGCCCGTAGCGAGATCGACGAGCTTGTCCGAAAACCGGCTCCGCCGGGTGCAGGTTTCCAGGACCAGGGGCAACGTGCTGTCGAGACCTTCGCCTCCATACACGGCATCGCGACCGATCGCCTCGCAGAGTGCGAGCCGATCCTCCGGCGGCCAGGGATGGCGATCGAACCAGGTCAGCCGACCGCGATAGAGCGAGGCGGCCTGGATCACGTCCCGCGCCGGCGACGGGCTGAATCCCACGACGAAGATCGGCGTCTCGTCGCGCAGATCCGTCGCCACGCTCCGGAAGAAGGTCATCAACTCCGCCTGGGGATAGACCCAGATCCCGTCCAGCTGTCGGATGTCCCGAGCGAGCAGAACGGCCGCGAGCAGCGAATCGCGATCGGCGTGGACCAGGATGGCCGACCGCTTTCGCGGAGCCGGTCGACCCGCGTCGTCCGCCTCCCCGCGCGGCGACGAACCTCGCGCCCCCGCTCGACTGCGGGCCCCGCTCTTCAGATCCTCTTCGTCGAACTCCTCCTCGTCGTCATATGAAGGCTCGGTGGACTCCGCGCCCGGAATGTCGGGTTCGTCCTCGGTCAGGCGGGCCAGGATCTCCGAGAGATCGTCCGCGTCGACTAAGTCCTCCTCCTCGACGACGGGTGCGGCATCCGCCGAAGAGTCGGAGGACGCCTCGCCCTCGCCGGACTCGCGTGTGGCGGATCCGCGCCCGCGCCTCGATTCTCCGCGCGCGCCGCGTCGACCCCGCCGCGAAGAACGCCCTCGGGAGCGCCCCGCCTCGTTCTTTTCGACCTCGGACTCACCGGCGTCGGCCGCACCGCCCCCTTCGTCCAGATCCATCAGCGAAACCTCTTCGAAACGCGGACGGGACCGGCCGGAGCGCTCCGACGCGCGGAGCGTGTCGGGCGGGCCGGCCTCCCCCGTCGCGCCATCCGTCGAATCGTCGGCCCCGGAGGCCTCTGCGCTTCCTCCCCGAGCGCGGCGCGGTCGCCGCCGCCGCCGACCGCGACCGCGACCGGCGTCCTCGTCCGCCTCGACGTCCCCCCCGCCTTCACGATCCGCACGCGGCCCGCCGAGAGGCGCCTGCTCGCTCCCGGGACCCCGCCTCGGGCTTTCCTCGGTCTCCGGATCCGGCTGGGGCTCCGCATCCGACGCTTCCCGGCTCGCCCCCGATCGCCCTCGGCCGCCCCGACGTCGGCTCCGACGCGCAGGGCGTTCTTCGCTTCGCGCTTCGGCTGCCTCGCCCGATCCCTTCTCGACGAGATCGAGGGCCGGCCCTGATGTCTCCGACACCGTTCTCATCTCGTAGCCCACGGTGAAGGCAGACATCGCCCGTTCGAGGCCCTCGACGAAGCGCTGGGCGATCAGGAGAAGACGCTGGGATCCGAGGCGCAGGGGCGGCGAGGTCCGGGCAAAGAGGATGGGATGCAGCGGCGCGAGGGGGCCGAGATTCTCGAGGACCCGACCGAGCGCGGTCCAGTCGAATTCCTCCCGCACGGCCACGACGACGACTTCCCCCTCCGCGTTGATCCCGACGCCGTCGATCGTGTCGAGATCGGCGCCCGGCATCGGCCAGGGGCGAAGATCCCGCAGCTCGGCGCCCGTCGCGAGCTGGGAGACCACCCGGCCCCGCAACCCCTCTTCGCCTTCGCGCACCTTGCGATCGTTCAGGCGACGCCGGAGCTGACCTTCGAGCCCGTCGAGGGCAGCGGCGAGATCCGCACTGGAGACCGGGGTCGTCGAGCGCCCTCCGATCTGGGTCTCGAGAAGGGCCCGATCGCCTTCGATGCGCAGCTCGGCGATGCGTCGTGCCAGCACCACCAGCTCGAGCCGGTCGACACCGATGCGCACGCAGCCCCCGTGCTTCGCGGCCAGCCCCTCGAGGGCGGTCGCCGTCCGGGCGAACGCCGCCCGGGATTCGGCCCCTGGAAGCCGCGCTGCGAGCTGGTCGGCGCTCGTCCCCAGCACCCCCGGACGGGGTTCCGCATCGATGGGGATGGCCCCGTTCGCCAGGATCGGCGCAGCGACGGCCTCGACGCCATGGCTCGTCCGGCCCAACCAGCCGAGCAGCCGCCTGGCCGCGGCCGGCCATTGGGGAGCGACGACGACGAGGGCGCCGGCAAACGCCCCGTCTCCGCCCGCGGATGCGGCCGCCGCCAGTCCCCCGAGAAGCGCCTCGGTCGCAGAATGGGGCGAGAAGGAAACCAGGATCGGTGTTCCGTCGGCGCGTTCCCCGCGCCCGATGGCCGCAATCCGATCGGGGACGCCAGCTTCGTTCCAGGCTTCGAGGGACGCCGCGTCGACGATCCCCTGCTCGAGAATCCGGGGCATCCATTCCGACGCATCGATCGATCGCGGCCGCCCGTCGTTGTTGCCTCGACGTCGTCGTGAAAATCTCTTCATCATCCTGTCTCTCTCCAGTCGTCCGCTCTGGCGTCGCGAATCGCGAAGCGCGGGG
>DRKE01000123.1 GCA_011051925.1 Deltaproteobacteria bacterium | reverse complement strand
GGCCTGCCATCTGGATCGTCGATCGGCCCGGAGCGGTCCAGGTCGAGATCCTCGTTGGCCTTTCGACCGTCGCGCCCCACGACGAGGATTTTCCGGCTCTCGAGGTCCTGGCGAGTCTCCTGGGCGGAAACGTCGGAGGCCGGCTCTTCCGCGATCTGCGCGAACGCCAGGGACTCGCCTACATCATCAACGCCGAGCAGAGCAGGGAAGGCCGCTTCGCCGTGACCACCCGAGCGCGCCCCGAACGGGTCGTCGCGCTACTCCGGGGAATCGAAGCCCACATCCGCTTCCTGGCCGAGACGCCCCTCGAGACCTGCGAGATCAGGATGCTGAAGGACCGCATGCTCGGAGAAGAAGCCCTCCTGGCCGACGATCCCGAAGCGCGAGCCGCGCGTATCGGGTCGGAACTCGCGCTCTTCGGCGCGCCTCGCTCCCCTTCGCGCGTCGGCCGACGCCATCTCGATGCGATCGAGAGGGGACTCGAAACGGTCGCGCGGCGTCATCTCGCGGCAAGACCCGCGATCGTTCTCGTCGGCGACGCCGATCGGCTCGAACACGATCTCTCGAAGGCCTTCCCCGAACGCGGCCTGCGGATCCTGGACCCGCGGCTCGAGCCGATGCGGTCCCTTCCGCCGAGTCGAAAGGAATCGACCGGGCCGGACTGAAGCGGCGAGCCTCTCCCGTCTCGAGAACCCGGATCCGTCACTCGACGGCGGAGGAGCAAGGCGCCCATTCCAGGAAATCGAGGATCGACCGGCTGACCGGATCCCCCGCCCGACTCATCGAGACGACGATGCGTTGGTGATCCTGTCCCGGAACGACGAAGCGCTGGGCCATGGGCGAACGATCCTCGATCGCGCGAAAGAGAAGGTCCCCCTGACGTCGGAACTTCCCGGGCTCCCCTTCGGCAGAGAGGATCAAGACGGGAGGGACAGGCTCGTCCACATGCTTCCGGATCGACGCCGATCGCGCCCATTCGGGATCGTCGTCCGCGAAGAGATTCTCGAAATACGACCGCTTCGCCCCGAGCGCATAGGTCTGCTCGTCTTCGAGATCGTATCCGGCACCACTCACGAGCACGAGGCCGCAAAGGCCCGAGCGATCGAGGCCGAGTCGCGCGAGCGGCGAGTCGGCCAGCCCGACCCAGGCCGCGAGCCAGGCGCCGGCGGAATGACCCGAAAGAAAGAGCGCATTCGCATCGCCTCCCCAACGGCCGACCTCGCGATGGACCCAGGCGGTCGCATCGGCCACGTCTTCCACCTGCTCGCGCCAGGAAACGCCGGGCTGGAGGCGGTAGCTGATGACCGCCGCACCGACCCCGTGGGCCGCGAAGAAACGTCCGATGTTCCGCGCGGGTTCGATTCCGAGGACCTTCGTCGCCCGGTCGCCGCTGGTCCATCCGCCACCGTGCACGAAGACGACCGTGGGCCAGTCGCGGATGGCCGGATCCGGAAGGAAGAGATCGAGTCGATGCTTCTCGGCATCCGCGTCATCGTCGTTTCGATAGGGCAGATCGAGTCGAACCTGTTCGTCGGGCAGCGCCACCTTCCGGTAGGCCAGACCCGCCCCGATCGATTCCCACGTTCCCGCACAGCCACCGAGAACGAGCACAATCGAAAGGACCGCGAGAGCGCGAAGAGGAGGCCTCGGCATCGACCTATGCACCCTTCGTCGTGAAGTGGATCGTCCTCGTCATCCGCTCGAAATCCTCGAGGCGGCGATCGAAATAGAATTGCCGGGGCGCGTTGAACTCGAAGCGATAGAACCAGGCTCCGACAGGACAACCGTACTCGACCGTCCGTTTGGGCAGCCCGATCTGGTTTCGATAGCGGTAGTCCAGGCGATAGCAGTCCCGACCATCCAGCGTCGCAGGACGACTCGACACGACCTCGAACGCCCCCACGCCGTCATCGAGGCGCCGGCTGTCGATCGACAGGTTCGCCATCTCCTGGATCGTCATCGGGCCCACGAGATTCCGATTCGTCCCCTTCACGATCCGGGTCTTCGGCCAGCGACGAATCCAGATCTCCTCGAGTTCGCTGCCATGGACCGTGAAGAAGAAATAGCCTGCCGCCGGTGCATAATACGACGACATCCAACCGGTCGGAAGATCCATGGTCATCTCGAGCGTCGTCATCGGAAAGGGGCGTGGCGTCTTCTCGTCGATGGGCGCCCAGATCGGGGCACAGGCCGTACCGACCATCAGCACGAGAAGCGGCACGAAATACCCCGCTCGCAATCGGATTCCCATGATTCCTCCGCCATGCCCACTCCGGTCCGGGTCGATTCCCACCTTCATCGGGACTCCGCCTCGAGTTCGGCGATGTATCCGCGCACGTAGTCGGCATCCTCCGCGGCGGGAGCGATCCGGAGATAGCGACGGAAACGTCGAAGCGCCTCGACCGTCGCCTTCCGTCCCCTCGTCGAGCCCGTCTTGCGATAGAAGCTCATCCCGAGTTCACGGGTCGCGACCGCGTGCCGCGGATCGAGCTGAAGAGCGCTTTCGAAGGCAGCGCGAACCTTCCGGATCGAGGGGAGGTCCCTGCCGGGAAGCGGCTTCGATCGCTGGCCGACGAGCGCACGACCGAACAGGACGAGCGCCTCGGGATCGCGCGGATCCGACTCCGTGGCGCGGCGCGCGCTGGATT
Source organism: Deltaproteobacteria bacterium (assembly GCA_011051925.1). Lineage (GTDB taxonomy): Bacteria > Myxococcota_A > UBA9160 > UBA9160 > UBA4427 > UBA4427. The sequence continues at coordinate 4,566 of DRKE01000123.1, read as the reverse complement.
CGGCCGAGACGAAGAGGCCGGCCGCGAGTTCGAGTTCCGTCTGTCGCAGGGTCGCTCGATGGACCTTGCGCTGGAATGCGGGCGGATCCGCGATCGGCTGCCGCCGCGTCGCGCGCGAGTCGCCGTATTGCGAGGCAATCAGCTTTTCGTACCCCGCGATCCGCGCCGTCATCTGCACGGGCGGGCTGAAGGGGGCCCATCCCCAGACCCCTTGCGAATGGACCTCCGCGAGATGATCGATCGTCATCCGGAAGAACTTCGGCGCCTCCCGAACGTCGTATCCGGCCGCCGCCAGGATCGCGAGCCCCTTCTCGTCGGCAGCCGTTTCGAGTAGATAGTGGAATCCAGCCAGGGAACTGATCGAAGCCGCCTGCGCGAGCAACTTGTAGTTCCCCCCACCCTGGACGACGGAGGCGCCCACTCCGATCCAGGCGAGCGTGTCGGCCTGGGCCTTCTTGTCCCGACTCGCCCGGAGCGCATGCCGATCGATCACATGGGCGAGCTCACGGGAAAGCAGCGTCGCAAGCTGGGACTCGTTGGCCATCCGGGAGAGCAGCGCCGTATGGATGTAGATCATGCCATTCGCGAACGAATAGCCATGGATGTTCACGTCCGAGATGACGCGAACGCGTGGTTCGACGAGGGCCGTCGACAATTCGGGCGGTGACACCCTTTCAAGGACCCGAGCCAGGTAGCGATCGAGCGCCTCGTCCTCGAAGAGAAGTCCGCTGATCTCGATCTCGTGTTGGAGCCTTCGTGATTCCTTCCAGAGATGTCGTTCGTCGGGATCGAGGGTTCGTGCCGTTCGTTCTGAACCGAAGGGCTCGAGTGGAACGTACGCGCAACCGGAGACGAGAAGGAACAGAAGAACGAACACGGCCGGGCTGCGACGGCCGGCGGCTGCGGCCGCTCCGTCGGCCGGGCTCTTCGATTTCGACCCGATCCGCCCCGTCATCGCGCCATCCCCTTCAACACGAGGTCGACCAGGGCCTTGTTCGCCTTGGCGTCACGCAGATCCGAAAGCGGCATCGAGACGCGGTTGAAAAAGAGGATGTCGCCGGATTTCGATTCGACGAGGGCGGCGATCAGTTCCGCTGGCGTCGCCCCCGGCCCGCCATATCCCCCCGTGTAGAGTGCCGCGAGCGTGCCGACACCGATCAACGCCTGCCGGTCGGCCGTCGGCACGTGGTCCGTCGCGATCATCAACAGGAAGGCGTCGGCCCGGGTCCCACCGAGGAGCGCGGCCGCTTCGCGCCCGAGCGTATAGTCGAAGGCCTTCATCTGCGCCGGAAAGACGTTTGCGATGTCGTAGGTGTGCCGCAGGATCGCTTCCTTGGCCGACTCGAAGAGCAGCCAGCTCGCCTCGGCCCCATCCGGCGGCCCGGCCCGGTCCGCACGCTCGAGACCGAGTCGGAAATCCGGACGCGGTCCGTGCTCTCCCGCGAAGGGCACCCAGGTCTTCCCGATCGCGTCGACCCGGGCACGGACGGCCGCTTGCGCATGCTGATTCGCAGCGTCGCTCCACTCCTGGACCTCCTGCTCGACGTTCCCCGACGACATCGCGAAGACCGAAACGAGCGGCGGAACCAGCGTGATCGACTCGATATCCGCGAATCGAAGCGCGTAGTCGGGTGTCGACCGGTAGGGAGGGGGAATCGTCACGCAAGCTGAATTCAGCAGGAGGAAGCCCAGCAGCAACGCGAGCAGCGGTCGATGGCACATCTGGTGGGCCTTCCTCACAATCAGAGGATTCTCGCCCGCCAGACAGAATCGGGAGGACGATCGAGCGGTCGGGACACGATCCCCTCCCATCGGGCCGAGTATACAAGAACCGGGTACTCCGTCGCGACGCAATCTTCCTGTCAGCCGGCACAGCGCGAAGCGGCGCTTTCAACGCGGATCTACGAGCATTCCATCGGCTGCGAAATCGGGTCGGGTTTCAGATCGAAGATGAGATGGATCCGCCTCTGTTCGCTCGGGTTCCAGGCCTCGTGGACCGCCTTGTTGTCGAACCACCAAAGCTCTCCCGGCTTCATCGACACTTCCTCGTCCCCGGCGCGCATCCAGGCCCCCGAACTGTCGAGAACGAGGTGGTAGCGGTCCCGGCACGCATAATACTCTCCCCGATCGACATGCGGCAGGACCCGCTTTCCGGCGGGAAGATTCACGATCCTGGCACGGCCCAGATCGCCCCCCATCGCGCGAGCGAAGTCTTCCAGAAACCGTCGGACGCGGGGAAACAAGCGGGAGAGCGTCGTATACCGCGACTCGTGCACGTCCCGACGTTTGCGGCCGGCCATCCTGGATTTCCGGAGTCCACGGATCGGGATCACCTCGGCGTCGGCCTGCACACGGATCGACCGGCGCCCGGTCTGCTCCGCCCAGGCTTCCGGTCTGCTGTCGATCTCCGCCAGAAAGGGGGTGACGTCGACATCGCTTCTGATGAGGCGGAAGGAGGTCACGCCAGGCCCCCTCGCCGGGCCAGCGCACCTGGCGGGAAGGGGTCGGTGTGCCGATCGGATTCGTGATCGCCGCTCGATCGTACGGGCGCGCCACTTCTCTCGAGCTCGACGACCCGATCCCAAGGCGAACCCCGGAGTCCTTCGGGTCCGACGACGAAGGTCGTCGCACCAGTCAGTTCGATGACGGATTCGAGCGCGCGCATCGCCTCGGAATCGAAATGGAATGCCGGGTCGTCCACGAGCAGGATCCGGGGTCGGATCGCAGCCGCTCTGGCCAGGGCAACCCGCGCACGAAGACCTTCCGGAAGATTGGCGGCCCGCTCTTCGACTCGTTTGTCCAACCCATGCGGCGAAAGCAGGGGATCCCGCTCCAGGCCACAGGCTTCGACGACCCGCCCGATCCATTCGTCATCGTCTCCTCCACCGACGGCATAACCGATGTTCTCCTCTACCGTCCCGCGCAAGAGCGGCATCAGCGGACTGACGACCTGGACGGCCTCGTGCAGGGCATCCATCCTGATCGAGGGAAGCCGCAGACCCCCGAGTCGGATCTCTCCGCGGTCGGGCTCCAGGAGTCTGGCAACGAGGGCGACGAGGGTCGATTTCCCCGAGCCCGCAGGACCGGTGACGAGCACTCTCTCCCCTGCTCCGACTTCGAGATCGATGGGTCGCAAGGCCCCATCGATGCCGACTCCACGGAAAGTGACGTCCAGAGGTCCCGTTCCCGGGATGGAAACGGCGCCTCGGGATTCGACGATCCGAGGCCCATCGAGAATCTCCGCGATCCGCACGCGGCCTTCTTCGAACGCCAGCCGATAGTCCCAGGCCCGCGCCAGATCCCCGACCGCGGCTGCGATCATTCCCACCAGCATGACGGCAACGATCGACTCGCTCGCCGGTTGTGCCGAGACGGCCGCCGCGATCGTGATCCCCGCGATCGCGGCCGGTCGGGCGACATCCGGCAGCGCACGCAGAATGGCTCTCGTCCGAACGCGTCGGACGAGGGCGTCGCGCAACCTGAGACTGTGCTTGCGGATCCGCCTGTGCTCCCTGCGACGTCTTCCCAACTGACGGACCGTATGCGCCGCCAGCACCTTCTCGCCGAGATTGTTCGCCAGGCGACCCCGCCTGCGACGGGCCTCCCTGATCTGCTTCCGCAAGGTCGGCGTCAGGGAGGCGACGACCAGACCGCAAGCGAGGATCACCACGAGGGCGGCCGAAGCCGACAAGGGGCTGAAATGATGCAGGGCCACCAGAAGCCCGACAATCGTCACGGAAGCGACGATCGAACGCGCGATGCCCAGACTCACCCAGTTCCTGAGCGAATTCAGGTCGCTGATCAGACGCGTCATCGTGACGCCCCATCGACGACGGCCCGTCGTCCGGGCGGGACGGGAAGCGACGCGATCGAAGATCCGCAGCCGGACCCGCATCACGTAGTCCTGGCCGAGACGTTCCGCATCGCTGGCCTCCCTGGCCCGAAGCGCGAGCATGACACCGCCGAGCAGCATGATTCCGGCCGCGGATCGCCAGGGTGGAAGGCCGCCGCGGGAGATCTCCAACGCGTCCCGCAACAGCCATGCCATGAGGAACCCGCTCGCCGCCTGGACCACGCCATTCGCGGTGAGCAGGGCGACCCATCGTCCTCGACGTCCCGAGAAGACCCTCGGCATGCCCATGCGATTCGATCCTCCGACGCGGTGGCCCGAGCGGGTCAGAAGAAGAGCTGGAAGCGCATCTCGAAGATCTCCGGATCGTCCGAAACCGGAGCCGGTCCGCGACGGCGTCCGTCGACCTTCACGTAGTTGAACATCACTCTCAGATTCTCCCGGAGATACCAGTTGACTCCGACCGTCCAATCCCGCAAACGCCCACCGCTCACGTCATCTGCGTTCAGATCGAGGGTGCTGAAGCGCCCGGCGACCTCGAGCGCGCCCCAGGCATGCCTGGGCTTCACACCCCGGATCACGCCGAGAGACCGGCTGTAGCGTCGGCGTTCGCCCGTCACGACATAACTGATCTGGAAATACCCTCCGTCGAATCCGACGTCGTTCCTCCCGGCATTCCGCTGCAGGAAGGATCGCATGTACTCACCCTGTACCGT
>DRKE01000122.1 GCA_011051925.1 Deltaproteobacteria bacterium | reverse complement strand
GGCCAGGCCGCCACCTCCATGTGGACCATGGCCCGACCGATCTCGTTCTCCGCCAGCTCACCCGTCGGAGGGCATCTCGGTTCGACCTGGGGAGAACGGGCGATGGTGATCGTGGGCAGCACGCTGATCCTGATGGCCATGATCGCCTTCGCCGCCGGCGCGGCTCGGGCGTCGATGGGGCTGATCTTCGGCGGCCTCGTGCTCGCCGGACTCGGCATGGGTTTCGCCCAACCCTCCCTCAGCACGATCATGGTGTCTGCCGTCTCGGAACACGACCACGGGATCGCCGTCTCGACCCTCTCCACGACCTCGGGGATCGGAGCGGTCGCGGGAATCTCCATTCTCACTGCTCTTTGTGCCGATACGGCCGATCCGCTGACGTTCCGCAATGGCTATGGCGTCGGTGCCCTCATCGCGGGGATCGGCGTCCTGGCGAGCCTCGGGCTCCGCACCGTCGACCATGCCGAACTCGCGCGGAAGGCTGCCGGACGGGCCCAAGGAGGGGGAAGCCCGAAGCCGGCCTCTCCGCTCGTGCCGATCGGGCGGTCGGTTCCGGTCGCGCGGGATGCACGGGGATCAGTGCGGGGTCTCGAGCCCGGTCGCGTCCCCACCGCGGAGGGCGCAATCGTCGGCCCGCATGAACCGGGTGGCTCCGTCGAGCCGGCAGGACACCAGCCTGTCTCCGTCGTGGGGTCTGGAATCCGACCCGAGGATCCCCGCCCCGAGCCGAGACACGATCGATCCGTCGGCATCACCGGGCGCTTCCGTGGATTTCCCATCGGCAACAGGCGCCGAGGTTCCTGAAATCGGCTCCGCGGCCAGCTCGGATTCCAACCGTTCGAGTTCGGCGATGCCGGACTCGACGCCTTCCCGACGCGCCGTGATCATGCGGATGCCGATCAGGGCGGCGACCAGCGCCAGACCGACCCCGAGCTTGAGACCCGCGCGCCGCCAGGCTTTCTTCATCCCGGATTCCATGGACAACCGTTCGGCCCATCCACAGCAGGGCTTGAGCATCCGGCCGATCCGGCGGGGCCCCTCGTCCGGGGGAGGGTCTCCATCGGCCCTCGGGACGACTCAGCCCGACTTGCGCAGATCCCGAGGCAGGCCGTAGCTCCGCTCGCCGATGATGTTCAGCTGGATATGCGTCGTCCCGCCCGCGATCGCCGGCCCCATCGAGAAGAGATACTGCAGGACCCAGCCCGTCGGCGTCGTCGTACGGGCCCAGGTATCGAGCTCCTCTTCGAGGGGCGCGAGGAGACCATCGCCCCCCAGCAGATCGTAGGCGCATTTCATGATCCGCTGCATCGTGTCCGTCGAGAAGACCTTGTTCATCATCATCGGCCGCATCGCCTTCTCGAACTCGCCTCGATGGGCCGCCGTGAACTGCAGCATGTTGGAAGTCTCGCTGGCCCGGACATAGCCCTCGATCTCGACCAGGCGTTGACGAATCCATGGATCCTCGATCGCAGGCCGGCCGCCCCGCTTCCGCTCCCGGGCCAGCGCGACGAGATCATCGAAGGCCTCCCGCATCAGGAAGGGATTGGCGATCAGGTTCCGCTCGTGGACGAGGGTCGCCCGCGAGACGGCCCAGCCCTGGCCTCGCTCGCCGACGATGTTCCCGGCCGGGATCCGCACGTCATCGAAGAAGACCTCGTTGAATTCGAAGCCTCCGGACAGCTCGCGCAGGGGCCGGACCTCGATCCCGGAGCGGTCCATCGGGACGAGCAGGTAGGAGATCCCCGCGTGCTTCGGAGCGTCGGGTTCCGTACGGAAGAGGCCGAACATCATGTGGGCCCGCTGCGCTCCACTGGTCCAGATCTTCTGCCCGTTCAGGACCCACTCGTCGCCTTCGAGACGGCCAGAGCATTGCAGCGAGGCCAGATCACTCCCGGAACCGGGCTCGCTATAGCCCTGACACCAGATCTCCGTGCCCTCCAGGGCGGGTGGGATATAGCGTTCCTTCTGGGCTTCGGTTCCGAACTCGAGAAGGGTCGGGACCAGCATGCCCGCAGCCTGGGTCGCCAGATCCCTCGGCGCGCCGACGCGATGGAATTCCTGTTGGATGATCTGGTCCTTGATCGCATCGTGGGGCTGCTCGGAGCCCCCGTACTTCTTCGGCACGTTGCGATAGACGAAACCGGCCTCGATCCCCCGCTTCCGGAAGAGCGCCTCCTGCTCCTCGATGGGCAGCCGGGCCTCGTCCCCCTGGAGTGGCCAGGCCTCGAGGAAGGCCTTCACGGTCTTGCGGAAGGCTTCGTATTCTTCACCGTATTCGAGATCCATCGTCGGCTACCAACCCGCCAATTCGGCACAACGCGCCCGATGCTGTTCGGGCGTTCCGAGAAAAGAGCGATCGAACATGATCCGCTTGAGCCACATCTGGACTTCGCATTCCCAGGTGAACCCGTAGCCTCCGTGCAGCTCGACCGATTCCCGCGCCACACCGGTCGCCCGTTCCGTGATGTGGGCCTTGGCCAGGGAAGCGGCCCGAGGCGCTTCTTCGGGCAGGTGATCGAGCGCATGGGCCGCGTACCACCAGAGTCCGCGCGCCGGCTCGATCTCGACGCCAAGACGGGCGATCGCATGCTTCACGGCCTGGAACTGGCCGATCGGCTGACCGAACTGCTCCCGCGAATGGGCATAAGCGACGTCGAGGTCGATCAGACGACTGGCCGCACCGAAGGCATCGGCCGCCAGCAGGACGGAGGCGGCTTCGACCAACCGATCCGCGTTCCCCGAGCCGCCCGTGAGACGTTCGGCGGGGGCCTTCGAGAACGTCACGGTCGCGAAGGGGCGCGTTCGATCGACGCCCTCCACGGGATCGATCCGGACGCCCTCCCCCCGAGCATCGACCCAGGCAAGTCCCCCTCCCCTCAGCCCGACCAGGAGGTCGTCCGCCAGGGCGGCGTGGGGCACGATCCGCTTGGTTCCGGTAATCCGCCCCGCATCGGACTCGAGGGTCCAATCCTTCGGCGCCCAATCCGAATCGCTCTCCTGAAGAGCCACGGTGGCAATCCGGTCGCCCGTCGCCAGCGCGGGCAGGATCGCGTCGCGCTGTTCCCGACTGCCCAGCCAGCACACGCCGAGCGCAGCCAGGGAATGCCCCAGGAAGGGGCCCGGCAACGCGGATTCCCCCATCACCTCGGCGACCAGCGCGAGATCGAGCAATTCCAGTCCTGCACCGCCCTGCTCCTCGGGAACGATCAGCCCGGCCAGGCCCATCTCGCAAAGCGCCGCCCAGAGCGCCGGGTCGTGTCCCGATCCTTCGTCGAAAAGCTCGCGAAGACGCGTCGTGGGGCATTCGTTCTGCACGAAGCCCCGCACGGTCTCCTGGAGCATGTCCTGCTCTTCCGTCAATCCGAAATCCACGGTCCCCCCGGCGTCATCCGTCCGCTTGCGCTGCAGCCTT
>DRKE01000121.1 GCA_011051925.1 Deltaproteobacteria bacterium | reverse complement strand
GGCGAGGCCCAGGGGGTCGTGTTCGAGGAAGCCCTGGCGAACGAGTGCGGCACCGCGTTCGTCGAGCCCCGAACCGGGCCCCCACACGAAGCGCTCCCCGGCCGCCTCGAGTCCCTCGGTCTCGAGGACATGGGCCATCTCCTCCGCTCGGCCGCTGAACCCCCCGGCGTGGTCCGGACCCGCAGGCAGGGAAGCCAGCACGAGACCCCGAACCCGCTCGGGATGCGCGAGGGCGGTCGCGAGCATGACGCCCGCACCGAGCGACAAGCCCCCGAGCACCCCGCGCGAAACCGACTCCCGATCGAGAATGGCCATCACGTCCGCGACGAAGGCATCGCGGGTGTAGCCATCCGGGCAGGCATGGGGCGCCGGGCTGCGGGCGTGCCCACGAAGGTCGTAGACGATCACACGGTACCGATCGCGAAGGGCGCGGATCTGGGGTCGCCAGTTGCGGGCACTTCCGGAGAAGCCATGGGCCAGGACGAGGGCCGGCCCGTCGCCCACGACCTCGACATGCAGCGCTTCGGGTTCGGCCGTCATGGGGCCATGCTAACGCCGAGGCGGCGCACCGAACCCGCCGGGTCGGAAAAACCCGGGTCGATGCCCGGCCGCGGGAACCCGTTCCCGGGCCCGATCCCGTTCGCCCTCGCCTTCCGAAGCGATGACGAAGCATGACCCGGAGTTCTCCGAATGCGATGGAATCCTCCCTCCGCCGCGGTCGGACCGGGCCCCGGTCGACGGATTCCGAGCCACCGGGGCCCCGACTGCAATTCCCCGCGCTATGTTCCGGCCGCCTTCGATCCGACCTCTCGCCCGACCGCTGCTGCCGGCAAGGGCCATCGAGCGGATCGGACCCAACCCCCAGGAGAGACCCAGACGATGACTGCCACGCTTGACGACGCTCGATCGATCCTCGAAGCCGGCTCGAAGGTGCTCGCGGAGGCCGTCGCCGCGGCCCGGGAGATGACCGGCGGCGGCAAGGGAATCGACGAGCACCAGGTGATCACGGAGCGCGTCGCGTATGCGGCCACGGAAGCCGTCGCGGCCCACGAGGTCCTGTCCGAGCTCGAGAACTGGAAAGCCGAAGGCAACGCGACACCGATGCGGGAGAAGACCGCGATTGCCGCCGTGGGTGAATTGATGTCGAACCTGCGGGAGCGCCTTTCGGCCTCGGCCGACGACCTCGGAATCGGCGACGACGCGATCGAGTCCGCCTTCACCGCGGACGTCCGCGCGGCCCTTCGGCGCACGACGGCCGAAGCCGGTCTGCGGGAGATCGGTGCCCATGTGGCCGAGACCCGGGGCACGAACGATTGGGTCCTCGACGAGATGCACGAGCAGGTCCGTGATCAGGTCCGCGAGTTCGCGACCCAGGAGGTCATGCCGATCGCCGAACACATCCACCGGACCGACGATCTGATTCCCGAGGAGCTGATCCAGAAGATGGCGGAACTCGGTTTCTTCGGGCTTTCGATTCCCGAGGAATACGGGGGCGTCGAGATGGGCAATCTCGCGATGATCCTCACGACCGAGGAACTTTCGCGTGCATCGCTGGCGGCCGCCGGCTCCCTGATCACGCGACCGGAGATCCTGGCCAAGGCCCTGCTCGGCGGAGGAACCGAGGAGCAGAAGAAAACCTGGCTTCCGAAGCTCGCTTCGGGGGAGATCATGGCGGGCATCTCGGTCACCGAACCCGACATCGGATCCGACGTCTCGGGCGTCCGCTGTCGCGCGACACGCGGAACGGTCGATGGGATCGACGGCTGGCTGATCGATGGCGCGAAGGCCTGGTGCACGTTCGCCGGCCGCGCCGACGTGCTCGCCGTCCTGCTGCGAACGGATCCCGATCTGTCGAAGGGGGCAAAGGGCCTTTCCCTCTTCGTCGTTCCCAAGGCCGCTTCTCGCGAACATACCTTCGAATGCAAACAGCCCGGAGGCGGTCGTCTCGTGGGGAAGGCCGACGCCACGCCCGGCTATCGCGGGATGCATTCCTACACGCTCAACTTCGAGAACTACTTCGTTCCCGCCGACCACCTCGTCGGTGGCGACAAGGGCGAGGGACGGGGATTCTATCTGCAGATGGCGGGTTTCGCGGCCGGCCGGCTCCAGACGAGTGGCCGCGGCTGCGGCCTGGCCCAGGCCGCCCTCGAAGAGACGGCCAAGTACGTCGTCGATCGCAAGCAATTCGATCAGCCGATCTCGGAATTCCAGTTGACGCAGTTCACCCTGGGCAAGATGGCGGCCCAGATCGCCGGTGCGCGGGCCATCACGTATGCCGCCGCTCGCGCCTTCGACGAAGACGAACGGGCCGCGGGACCGCTCGCTGCCCAGGCCAAGCTCCTCGCCTGCGATGTCGCGGTTTCGACGACGCAGATGGGGCAGCTGATGCACGGGGGCTGGGGCTATGCCGAGGAGTATCCGATCAGTCGCTATGTCGTCGACGCCACGGTGCTCCCGATCTTCGAAGGCGTGAAGCCGATTCTCGAACTGAAGGTGATCGGACGGGCGATCCTCGCCGCCTGACGCGGGGACCGCGAGCGGGGCTCAGCTCCCCGAGAAGAATTCCGTCAACACGGCGATCATCGATTCGACGTCGGCCGTGCCCGCCATCTCCCGGCACGAATGCATCGAGAGCATGGGACTCCCGACGTCGACCGTCCGAACGCCGACACGCGCCGCGCTGATCGGGCCGATCGTCGAACCGCAACCCAGATCGCTTCGCGTCACGAAATCCTGCCAGGGAACGCCCGCCCGACGACACAGGTCGGCGAAGAATCCGGCGCTCTCGGCGTCGGTCGCGTAGGAGCGGTTCGCGTTGGTCTTGATGACGGGACCGCCGCCGATCTTCGGCCGATGTCCGGGCTCGTGGCGATCGCTGTAGTTGGGATGGACCGCGTGCGCCATGTCCGCAGAAACGAGCCACGAGCGCGAGATGGCCCGAGCCAGTCCCTGTCCCGGGTCGCCGGCCCGATCGGGCACGGCATCCGCGTCGCCCAGGGCGAGAACGATCCGCAGAAGCGTGTCGTGCAGGAAGGTCCCCCCGGCCCCCTCCGCACTGCGGCTTCCGACTTCCTCATGGTCGTAGAGAACGACGACCCGGGTGGCCTCGACCGGCGCCCCCGACCCGACGGAATCGATCAACGCATGGAGCCCTGCATGGCTCGAGGCGAGATTGTCGAGACGCGCCGCATGGATGAACTCGCCGTCGGCGCCCGAGCGCGCGGCGGGCTGGAGATCGTAGGCCATGAGATCCCAGGCCAGGACATCCTCGACCTTCGGATTCGACGGCTCCTTGCGGGAAAGCGCCCGGCATAACAAGGAGACCAGATCCGCATCCCCGTCCAGGCCGATCACCGGGACGAGATGCTTCTGGGCGTTC
>DRKE01000120.1 GCA_011051925.1 Deltaproteobacteria bacterium | reverse complement strand
GTCCGACAACGCCCGGACCGACGCGAGGATCCGGTCGGTGAGCGGCGCGTATTGATCGTCGATCATCAGCACCCCGTCGGGCCCCGTCGAGACCCCGATGTTGCCCCCCGCGCCGGTCAGCATCGCGATGCCCGATCCGAGCCGCGTCGTCTCGATCTCGACCTTCGAGAAATCGCGCTGTGCCGCACCGGGCCGGGGCATCCCGACGAGGCCGAAAGCGACGATCCCGAGGCACCAGAAAAGCACCCGTCGCTGAACCCCGGCCCCGCCTGCTTCGCCTCTCTTCATCGAGTCCCCTCCCCGTCGTCGATCGCCACGCGATGGGTCGTCCCTTCCCGGACGGCCATCCAGGGATACGGTACCGTCTCTCTTCATGGGGGCTTCATTCGAATCGGAACCCGGACGGGCCGGCCTCTCCGCGGGTGCCGGAAACGAAGACGGCACGCCCGCGCGGGCCGCGGGCACCGCGTCGCGCCCCGACTACGATCGGGATCTCGGCGTGATCGAAGCGATCACGATCGTGACGCGGTCCTGCCCCAACGGCGGCGCGATCGCCGTCGCCCGACAGGCCCTCGAAGCGATCAAGACCGGGGGCCCGGAGGTCCTCCGACAACAGGCCTATTTCGTGCTCATCGCCATCCGCGGTTGGCGGGGCGAGCGCGCCCGCCAGGTCCACCGCTCCCTCAGCCGCTACCTCGGCCTCGAATCAGACGACTGATCCCGACCTGGACCGCTCGACGAACACGTTTCCCGCTCCCATTCGCCCCATCCATCCGAAGAGCCATCCGTTCCCTCGACCCATCCATCCACCCTTGCCCCCGGAAAGACGAAGACACCCGAGAATGTCGACCCACGAAACAATGCGCATCGCAAAGAGCCCCGAGGCCCTGGACAAGCTGCTTCGCCGGATCGAGTCCGGCGAACTCCCGAAGCCCGACTGGATCCGACTCCAGGGCGACTGCCGGCTGGACAGGATGAAGCCGCCGGAACGAGAGGCCTTTCTCGCCCGAATCCATCCCTGTGTTCTCCGCGGATTCAAGAATGCCGCCGCGAAGCCGCGGACCCGGAAGGCCCGACTCGCCCTCTGGCAGTCGATCGCCCGATCGGGCTTCCATGATTTCAGCGAGTTCGGCTGGACCAAGAACTACGACTCGCCCTTCGTCGAGAACTACGACTACATCTCCGCCTATCAGCAAGGCGGCATCGAAGCCCTCGATCCCTATGCGGTCTATTCTTCCGTTCTGGGCACCTTCGACTTCAGCGTCTCGGATTTCGTCGAGACGGAGCTCTGCCGGAATGTCCGGACGATCGTGGAGCCGATGGCCGGCACGGCCGAGTTCTGTTATGCGGGCCATTTCCGCTATCCGGATTTCCATTACCTCATGATCGATCTGGACGAAGAGGCCCGGAAGCGGGTCCTCTCCCAGAACTGGCTCCCCCAGGCCAACAAGCACTACATGATCGGCGATGTCCTCACCCCTGAGGTCTGGCAACGGGTCAAGTCCGAGACGAGTGGCGAGTCGCTGGCCTACATCGGCAAGCAGAGCCATCACTACTTCTCTGCCAAACAGCTGATGCGCCTCATGAGGCTGGCGACGGACCATGTCGATTTCCTGATGCTCGAAACGCCCCAGATCTGCCTGATCTCGGAAATGGGCGATACGGACGAACTCACGCGACAGGAACAAGAGGATGCCGGCTTCAAGTGCGAGCTCGCCGAAGCCGAGAACGGAGAGCCGAACCCGCTCACCCATCGACTCTCGTTCCAGCTCGAGGCGAGCGACCGAAAGGCGCGCAAGACGCTCTTCAACTATCACGACTGGACCTTCTGGGCCCATTCGACCCTGGTCGCCTTCGCCGACCTGCTCGATCTGAAATCCTTCTACTTCCATTCGGACCGGGATGAGTTCGTCCCCGTCTCCGATTGGGACGACGAATCGGATTGCGAAGAGAACGTGACCTTCATGCTCTTCACGCGGCGCAACGTCTGACGCCCCGAACGGCCGAAGCAGAACAGGCCCGGCGAGGGGCCGACAGAGGCCACGATCCATGCGAATCGAATCCCTTCTCTACGCGACCCTCAATCCGATCGTGCGATCCCTTCTCCGCTCCCCGATCCACGGGATCGCGAGCGGGAATCTCTGCCTGCTTTCGTATCGGGGCCGGCGCACGGGCCGACGCTACACGACACCCCTGAGCTTCGTTCGGGAGGGCGGAAGGAAAGGCCGGAAGGTGCTGCTCCTTTCGAGCCACAACACGCGTTGGTGGACGAATTTCGTGGACGAGCCGGCCGAGGTCGAACTCGAGATCGCACGCGAGGTCCATCCCGGACGCGCGCGGGCCCACGTCGAAGACAGCGAGCACTTCCGGGACGGCGTCCGGCGATTCCTCACGGCCCTCCCGCGCGACGCGCGCGTCTACGGCATCCGGCTCGACCGCGAGAAGCGGCCCCTCGAAGAGGACATCGAGAGGGCGGCGGGACACGTCGTGCTGGTCGAGGTCGAACTCACGGGCGCCGCGGAACGATGATCCCCCTCCGCTGAGCCGGGACTTCTTCCTCCAGGATCCGGATCAGTCGTCCTTCGGCCAGGTCCTCTCGGGCCTGCGAGTCGGGACCGGCCAACAAGACGAGTCACGTCTCGCAGAGCTTCGTTCCGAGGGG
>DRKE01000119.1 GCA_011051925.1 Deltaproteobacteria bacterium | reverse complement strand
GGTTTCTTCGAGAGCGCGCGCGACATCATCGACGAGTCCCTCGGGCAGAGGCGCGGTCTCGACGGTCTGGTTCAGCTCGATCGGGGGCCCCGTGCTCGAATCGGCATCCCCGGCCGCCCGCCCCGGATCATCCTGGAGTGGAACCGGCGGAGCGGGTCGTGCAGGGACTTCAGGGGTGGGCGTCTCCGAACCCTCCCGGATCGTTCGCAGATTCTGTTCGCCGATCGAGGTCGAGCCGGCATCGGCCTCGGCGCCCGCTGCCCCCGATCCCAGGTAGTAGCGATCGATCGCCTGACCGAGTTCGGTCGGACCGACCATGACGGGATGGACTTCCATGCCGGTCCGGAAGCTCAGATCGTCGAGGACCGCGAGATTCGAGGGGTCCTCCATGCCGAGGTAGAGCTGGGACGTCCGGCCTTCGCGCTTCACGAAGAGGGGAACGACCCCGTGCTCGGTCGCCACCTTCGCTGGGACCAGGGCGATCACATCGTCCGCAATCCGCTTGCCCGCGAGACTCGCCACGGGCAGATCCAGTTGCTTGGCCAGGGCCCGGACCAGATGGCCCTCCTCGACCATCCCCATCTTGATCAGCGTGACACCGAGACGCCGCCCCCAGCGCGCCTGCTCGCCGAGCGCGGCCGCAAGCTGCATCTCGTCGATCACGCCCGCCTCGACCAGGATCTCGCCGATTCTGGGTGTTCCGCTCATAGGCCCCTCACGGGGCATGCATCGTCCATTCCGGGGAGCAACCTGAGTCCGGAATCCGGGAATCCCCAGCTGTCTCCGGAACCCCACGCGCCGACGGGCTATTTCCGCTTGCAGTAGAAAAGCTTCCGGTTCTCGCGATTGACGGTCAAGCGGGCCTCGACCTCGAAATGTCGCGCCAGGCACGTCTCGAATACGTCCAGCTGGTAGTCGTGATACTGGTCGTGCCGGTTGCGGAGCAGCCGCTCGACCATGTCATCCTCGCGCCCCACGAACTCGATGACCAGGGCGGAACGCGTCAATCCCGCCAGCCATTCGATCAGATCGGCCATCGGCAGGTTCGCCGAAATCACGAGATGATGAACGAGAGCGAGGGCCAGGATCAGCTCGGGTCGGTCCCGACCTTCGAGCGGCGGCCGTTCGAGGCCCCGCCAACCGAGTGCCGGCGAGGGGTCGGCGATGTTGTAGACCAGGGGCAGGATGTTGGCGGGCCCCTTCTCCTTCAGCTGCTGGTAGTGGCGTTCGACGGCCAGGGCATCGATGTCGAGCGCGATCACCCGTTCACTGTGCTCTGCGGCGATGGCCGAGAACTGCCCGGTATTCGCACCCAGATCCCAACACAGGCGCGGCTTCTCCTTCGCGACGGCGTCGCGAACGAAGGCCGCCTTCCGCTGATGATCGTCATCGCTGTAGTTGTGTTCCTTCGTGTAATCGCCCCATTCCGATCGACTCCGACGCCACTCGAGTCGCTCGACCAGACCGCGCATCCGCTTCACGTTGGTCTTCACCAGCTCCTGGCTGAAACCGGCCGATTCCAGTTCCTTCCGGATGTCACGTCGGGTATCGCCGAGACTCTGGGAAAGCCTTGCCTGGAGATAGACATGGGCGAAGACGCCTCGGCGGAATCGCCGGGCGAAACCGAACATCCGGTTGGCCGAAACGGCATCCACCCCCTCGAGCGAGCCGCGGAGGAGCGGCTGGAAGTCGAGTTCGAGATGGGCCTGCAGCAACAGCGGGAAGAGCATCAGCTGACAGAACTGGCGATAGCCCGCCCAGGGTTCCCCGGCCTGCCAGCGCTCGAAGGAACCCAGGTCGATGAAGCAGGGCTTCGCGCCATTCCACTGGAGATTGTAGGCGCTGCCATCCTTCATCGTGAAACCGGCCTCGAGCGCCTCGCCAAGCAGCTCCAGATGGAGCAGCGCCGCGTCCTTGAGCATCCCGAAGGACCATTCATAGGGCCACGAGAGGAAGGGAATCGCGTCATGTTCGAGGGCCATCGTCCAGACCGATCCGAACTCGGCCAGATCCGCCTCGGAACATCCGATCTCCCGGGTTCCGACGACCCGCCCCTGCTTCATTGCCCGCTGCAGGAAATCGCTGTTCGTGAGCGCGCGCCATTCAGCGGCCGCCGTTTCGTCCAGGACCCGCATGATGCGACCCTGCGAGCGCAACACGCGACTGTGTCGATCCCGGAACGATCCCTCGACATAGCCGGTCTCCCCTGTCTTCCTCGGAATCGTCGTCATCGAAATCGCCATTCCTTCGTCGTTGGCGGAGGGAACCGATCGTTCACGGGCAGTGGAACCCGGCACGAGAATGGTTTTCGGAGTATAGGTGCCGTCACGCCGCCGACAAAAGTACCGGTCGACCCGTTCGCTCCTCCGCCGGGCCGCCCCGCTTCATTCCGACCCCGAGTCGTCTCCCTCGCGGCTTCCGACGGTCCCCCGCCTCGCGGACCGATCCGAATCGATTGGTACCCCCAATCGGATCGGCTACGATGCTGCGGTCTTCGACCGATCGCGGCACACTGCAGGGCAAGAACGGATGGAGCCGATCGGCACCGATGCAGGAGGGGCGGGATGCAGGGAGGCGGAATGACACGGACGAATGACATCGACCATGGCCAGCGCGATGACCGGATGGGCCGCCTCGCCCCGCGACCCCGATGCAGTCACCGTGGCCTGGAGCCTCGCCCTGCACGCCGCGAAGGCGCGGCCCACACCCCGCGCCTCTTCGCCATCGCGGCTCTCAGCCTGTTCGCCCTGGCGATCGCGCCCCCCGCGCAGGCGTATCTCGATCCCGGTACGGGTTCGATGATCCTTCAGGTCATCCTGGGCGGTGTGGCCGGACTGGTCGTCGCGGGAAAGCTCTACTGGAAGCGGGTGAAGGAATTCTTCGGAAGGCCGGGAACGAAGGCCACGCCCAGCGCGCCAGGCGAGGGTGCGAACGACACGACCGCCGACTGAGACCGAAGCGGGACCGCTCGTCACGCCCGCTTCCGGATCTTCTACCCGGCCAGGATCCGTCATGATCGTCGAGTCCACGCGTCCCGATCGAAGGGCCAGCCCCCCCGGATCGCCATGAATGCCCACACCTCCCGCCATGGCTTTGCGGACTTCGCAGCGCGATTCGTCGCCTCCTTCTTCATCTTGTGGGCCCCCTTCTTCTCGTTCTCGGCGTTCAGGGGCCACCCGATCCCCGTCACGGGCATGGCGACAGCGGCCCTCTTCTTCGCCGTCGCCGCGCTCGTGGCGAGCCTGGCGATGGGACGCGAGCCGGGATGGCGACGCGTCGCGATCTTCACCCTTCTCGTCCTCGTTTTTCTCGATCTCCAATGGCCCGCCCTGGAAGCGGTCGTCCTCGTTCCGGGCGCCGCCTTGATCCTGACCCTCTTCTGGCTGATCCGCGAACACCTGGCCGTGATTCTCGCGACCGTTTTCGCGACCGTTTTCGCGTCGAGCGTCCTGATGCCCCGTGCGGACACGGTGCGT
>DRKE01000118.1 GCA_011051925.1 Deltaproteobacteria bacterium | reverse complement strand
GCCGTCGACCCGGAAGGCATGTTGGACTGGCTGGATGCGGCCGAGTTCTCCGAGAACGAGCGAGCCTATCTCGGCTCCCGTTTTCGCAAGCGGACCCGCGGCGAACGGGCCGCGAAGCGGGAAGGACCATGATGCGTTTCGTCGTGATCGGGATCCTGTCCATGATCGTCGGGGCCTTCCTCGGCTATCAGCAACCTGGGGAACGTGATCGAATGGGGTTGTCGGAGTCGCCTTCGGCGGAGGAACTCGAGACCGCCGTTTCGGATGCGCTCCAGGATCTTCACCCGACCCGCCAACGAGATCGGATTGCCAGGCTGGCGCAGAAGATGACCGCCGAGAACGCCGGGGGAGCGATTCGTGCCATCGAAGACAGGATCGGCGTGACGAGCGAATGCACGCTGAAGCCCTTGATGTCGGCCTACGCGCGAATCGACCCGGATGCGGCCTTCTCCGCCGCGATGGGCTGGGATCTGTGGTCCAAGCGGGTGCAGGGCGGAGCGGAGGTCGCTCGAAGCGTGGCTGCTCGAGGCGATCCCGATCGGGCTCTGGCCCTGGCGGCTTCGGTGTCCGTTCCGAAGACCGTCGAGGGCGTGATCGGCGGCGCGATCACGGGGTGGGTCCAGGCAGGCTCGCTCGATCGACCCACGAAATATCTGCAGAGTCTGCCCGTCGGAACGAACCTCGATGACGCGATCGATGGGGTCCTTGCCACGCTCTACCTGAAAGGCGGGATCGAGGAGATCATGAACTGGGTCGATTCGATACCGATGGCGCCCAGCGTGTACGTTCGGAAGAGGAGCTTCGGGAAGGCGCTCCATTGGGTCGCGAATCGGGATCCATTGGCCGCGGCCGAATGGTACGAGCGGAACCGTCAATACAAGTTCGCCCGGGTCGGTCCTTCCATCGTCGTGACGGAGTGGATGGAACACGACCCGGAGGCCGCCACGGCGTGGCTGCTGTCCCAACCCGACGACGGACTTCGCTCGCAGACGTTCTTCACGGCGGGCGGAAGGCTGGTCGCGAACGATCCGTCCGCCGCGTATTCCTGGGCGCTTCATCTCGAGCCGGCCGAAGAGGTCGACCGCGTGTTGATGCACGTCGCGGATTCACAGTTCCATGACGATCCGTCGAGAAGCCTGGAACTCGCGTCGAAGATCACGAACCAGGCCAAGAAACACCGCTACTTGTACAGGACCTTGCGGAAATGGCAGACGCAGTCCCCGGAAGAAGCGGCGGCGTGGCTTGCACGGCACGAGCTTCCCGAAACCGTAGCCCGTCGGCTCGCGCAGTCGTCGGAGGATGATGATGTCCCGGGGATCGACGGATGACCGCCAGGGACCCGAGTCGGTCCGGGCAATGAGGCCCCGATGCGGAGAACGAATGCAATGAGCGGGATGGGCATGGCGGATCCGAAGAAGATGCTCTGGGGGCTCGTCGCATGCTTCGTCATCGTCTGCGCGAATGCGGGCGAGGCGCGAGAAGGGTCGGAACGAGCCGATCCGTATGGCAGATGGCAGCCGGCCGTCTCGTTCAGTGCGGGCGTGACGACCCAGAAGCTGGATGGATCGGTTTCCTCGAGCCTGGGGATCACGCCGGAGGCGACCGTCCGCAACGACGATTTCAGGAGCATCGTCCTGCGACTGGATGGAACGATCTATTCGCCACGGCTCGGGACGGGAAAGTGGGCCCCTCGGGTTTTCTTCAGCACCGGCATCGAGCGCATCAACAGGGAAGAAATCAACGCGACGGCATCCTTCGAGTCGTTCGATTCCGCTGCGACGATCGGGAATTGCACGACGAATCCGATCTCGGTCACGCCTTCCTGCGACATCGAGACCGCCGTGAAGCTCACCTCGAGTGGCGCGTGGTTCGCGGGCATCGGGCTCGATCTTCCGTTCCGCGCTCTCGAACAGGACTTCAGGATCAGCGCATCCGTCGACTATTTCGGTCAGACGTTCAAGGCGAGAGGCCTGTACCGCACGACCGTACGGCTCCTCGCCGCCCCGACGATGCCGGAAATCACCAACATCGAGGCGTTCAGTGATCGACTGATCGTGCACGGCATCGGACCCCAGATCCGGTTCGGAGTCGGGGTTCTCGAGCTCGGACCGGTGACCGCGGACCTCTTTCTCGGTGGCCAGCTCTACTGGCTGCTCAGTGAACACGATGACCGGTTCCAGACGACGACCGCGGACGGAACCGGACGATTCTCATACGAGTTGGACCGCTTCGTCGCGCGAGTCAACATGGGAATCCAGCTCAACTGGCGAGGCATGGAATGATGAAAGCAGGCCCGCTCGTCGTCTTCATCCTGCTGCAGTTGTGTGCCGTCGCTCTGCCGTCCCGGTCGGTGGCCGAGGACGAGGGCGTGGGCTCGGATCGCACCGGGCCCTACGTGGGCGTGCGGGTCGCGGGCGGTCTTCCGCTCTTCGACGGTGAAGAGATCGTCTCGGCGCCCGAACGCTTCGACAAGAAGGCTGAGACGACGGTCGGCGTCGGTGCTCGGATGGGATGGCGTCTGCATCCGCTTCTGGCGATCGAAGCGCAGTACGAATGGATGTCCAACTTTCGCGTGCGGGTCCGCGAGACGACCTGCGCTGACATCGAAGCGCACGTTCTGACCGCCAACGCGAGAATC
>DRKE01000117.1 GCA_011051925.1 Deltaproteobacteria bacterium | reverse complement strand
GAGAGCGGGTTCGCCCATCGATTGCCGGACCCGCCAGGGCAGGCCGTGGGTGCTGTTCGCGTAGATCCTCATGAGGGCCCGATGCTCTTCGAAGCAGGCGAACAAGGCATCGATGATGCAGAGGAGTCGCTCGGCAGGGTCGGGAATGTCCCGGACCGCATCCCGGACCCGGCTGCCCACCGTTCGAGCGGCCGTCGAGAGGACCGCTTCGTAGAGTTCCTCTTTTCCCTTGAACAGCGCGTAGACGCTGTTCAGCGAGACTTCCGCCGCGTTGGCGATTTCGGCGACCTGGGTATCCTGGAATCCCTTTTCCGAGAAGGCCCGGCTGGCGGCGGCGAGGATGTCGTCCCGCCGCCGAGCGAGTTCGCGCTCGCGGCGTTCTTCTCTCGGGGATTTCGTCGTTCGCCCGCGCAACGTCACCTGCCTCTACGCACTCTCCGCAGCGGCCTCGACGACGCCCGCTTCTTTACGCCCGCCTGTTTGCGTCCGCCTCTCTGCACCCGCTTCTCTCCTCCCGCGACTCCGGCCGGTCAAGAGAATCTCGCGGCCGCCGGTCGCCATTCCGTCGATCCCCTTTTCCGGTCGGGTCCGGTCGGGTCCGGTCGGGATCGAGGACATGACCCCCAGAGAACCGGAGGGACGGTCATGGTAATGGGGATTACTCAATGTGCAAGCGCGAGTACTCGGACCGGATCGAGCCGGATCGGGCTATCCGACCTCCCGGGTCACCTTGCGGATCGCCCAGCCGATCGCGACGAGCGCCGAGCCGTCGAAGATCAGGCTGATGCCCACGTAGATCCCGACCAGCATCATCGAGGTCGCAGGCCACCCGATCAGGAAGAGGATCGCGAGAAGAAGCGACACGAGACCATTGAAGACCATCCAGCCCCAACCCGTTTGGGGGTGGAGCGCCTTGGCGAGGGCAAAGCTGCCGAAGGCGTCGAGCAGCAGATAGAACGACAGGACGAGCCCCAGTGCAGCCACACCGGCCATGGGATTGAAGAGCATCAACCCGCCGGTGACGATCAGCAGGAGCGGCTTCAACCAATCCAGGAAGGAGCCCGGATGGGATTTGAAGGTGTGATATGCCCAGAAGGCGCCACCCAGCAGGAAGAGCCAGGCGACGTAGACGCTGGTGACGATCGACAGGACCCAGGGCATGCCGACGCCGATCATCCCGATCAGGATCAGGAGAACCCCGATTCCGATGGTCCAGGGGCCGAATTTCCGTAGTTCACTGCGCTCGACGGGGGAAAGCTCGCTCATGTTGGTCTCCATTCATCGTTGATGTCGGTTGCGTCATTTCGTTTCCCAGCAATCCCTGTCAAGGGGGCGTTCCATTTTTTCCGCCCGGTTGTGATTCGGAGATGGGGTCGAACCTCCCCGGTGTCTCGTGCGTACGGAGGAAGAAACGACGGGAGGTGTCGCGACGCCCGGATCGAACCGAACGGGAAGGCGGATTCGTCAGGCGGGCGCGGTCGAGGCAGACTCGAGGATGCTGCGGTTGGCGTCGGTCTTCTTGAGGCGCCAGATGAATCCATCGACGATGAAATGATGGATGTTGATCATCGCCACCGTGATCATCACGGCCGTCGCGGGAGCGAAGCCAGCGGAGACGTAGGCTTGTGGGAACCAGTTGAAGAGGGCATAGCCCAGCAGCAGGGCCATGCCGTAGAACCAGGCGACGTGGTAGGCCGCGCCATGGCGGTTGGTCGGCTGGTTCATCTGGTCCTTCACGTGGAAGATGATCACGATCGCGAGGTACTGGATGCTGTGGAAGATCGTCGCCCAGACGAAGGCCTGGAGCGGGGTGAACACGAACCACCAGATTCCGTTGGTCACGAGGGCGAGGGCCGCGATGAGCGGCATGGCCCGGTCTTCCGTGCGCCGGACCTGCCAGTAGAGAAGGGGCACGGCCGCGAAGGCGGCCCAAGGCAGGACGGGCCGCAGGGCCCCCAGGATGGTGCGTGCGATCGGCGCATCGAGCCATCCTGCGACGTCGAGCCAATGAAGCCCGACCTGGGGCCCGAGCAGGAAGCTGTAGAAGAAGGGCAGCATCCCGGCCCACCACAGCAGTCGCTTGTTCGTCGCGTTGAGGAGACAGCCGGAGCGATAGGAGTACATGACCGCGAGGCCGTAGGCCTGGGCAGCGTAGTGGTAGGGAGACCAGGTCAGGTACAGCGCCCGCAGGTTCGCTCCGAGCGAATCCGCGCGGAACATGCAGAGCGTCACGAGCGCCAGGGCGACGACCGGAAGGACCCACTTCACGACGGGCAGTGCATGGCGCGCGTCGGGCTTCGTATAGAGCCGGACCGTCGACGCCGCGAAATGCGCGCTGTTGAAGAAGAGGATGAAGTAGCGGAAGTCCTCGGCGCTCGTGAAGGGGGCCAGGGAGGGATTGGCCAGGAGGACTCCGACGACGATCAGGCTGAGTGCGCCGCCGATGAAGAGAGAGTCGAAGAGGGGATGGACGAAGGTTCGACCGAGGAGTGCCGTCGCGACGATGGACGGCCGGGAGGGACTCTGGAGGTCGAGCGATCGGGACATCGGGAACAGCCGCACCAGACCGCCGGGATCGGGGCCTCGGAAAAATCGGAAAGCAAAGCCGCGATCGGCATGGCGAGGGGGATTCCGGCTCTCGCCGGGCCCGCCCGGCACCGCCATGGCCGACCTGTCCTTTCGTTCTAGCAGGAACGGGTCTGTTCCGCCATCGATTCGAGGCGAGCCAGACGATGCGCAACGAATGGGCAAGCCGGATGCGATCTTGATCGACCCGGTCTGGCTTCCGGGTACGGATGTTAGGTCATCGGTGTCGCCTGACGGACGAGGTGCTCGACACCTGTTGGCGCGATGGCTATGTGGTCGTTCGTGGGCTGATCGAGCCGGAGAAGCTCGAGCGCTGGCTCGGTCGGCTCTCGGACATCGTTCTGGGGAGGGTTCCGCCCGCACAAGGCATGCTCGTCATGAAGGACGTGATGGTGGCCAGGGGCGCCGTCCAGCCCGGTTCGGAACTCGAGGCGATCGCCAAGATCCAGGACTACGAAAAGGACCCCGTCCTGGATTCCCACACGACGGAAGACCACGTTCTCGACTGCATCGAGCGGATCGTCGACCATGACGTGCAGACGATCCACACCATGTTGATCGACAAACCGCCCAACGTCGACGGACAGCATCCGCTTCATCAGGATCTCCTCTGTTTCCCCTTCCGACCGGCGGACCGGACCGCGCATTTCCGGCGCGCGATCTCAGCCCACGACACGGCCCTCGAAGTCGAATGGGTCTGGAAGACCGATGAGCTCTTCGACAGGCGCCCGTATCGGATCGTGCTTGGGGCGCGGAAGGGGGCGCTCTGGGATGGATCCCGCACGGGGGGGACCCTGGATCCCCTCGATTTCATTCCGATCGGTTGATCCTGCGCAGCGGGCCGATCCCGGGGCCGTCGGCGAGCCGGCCGCGGATCTTCCAGGGGGAGGGACAAATTGTCCCGGTCCCGCCAGATGGGCGTTTCGATTCCACCTTTTGTCCGCCTTCGTTGAATTTCAATCCTGACGTCGGATTCAGTTTTTGATTATGCTTCCGGGCGGTGGGGGATGCCGCGTGCGACCGCCCGACCCACGAAGTCCCGGCGGAACGCGCGAGCGGGGGACCGGACGAATGGCAACGAGAGGAATCGAGGAATGACGAGCCCGGAGACGACGACGCAACCCCCGGTCGAGGGTGTCGAGCATTTCGACGTGCTGATCGTCGGGGCCGGAATCTCGGGGATCGGTGCAGCCTATCATCTGACCCAGCAATGTCCCGGCAAGCGTTTCCTGGTGCTCGAAGGGCTCGAGAGTTTCGGTGGGACCTGGCTGATGCATCGCTACCCGGGTATCCGCTCCGATAGCGATCTCTACACGTTCGGTTATCGCTTCAAGCCGTGGACGGGACCGCCGATCGCGACCGCCGAGGAAATCCTGGCCTATCTCGGCGAAGTCATCGACGAAAACGGCCTGGCCGGGCACATCCGATACCGACACAAGATCCACTCCGCGAGCTGGTCGAGCGAGGAGAAACGCTGGACCCTCGATGGGACCCGGACCGATACGGGCGAGCCCGTCCGGTTCACGGCGGATTTTCTCTGGATGTGTCAAGGCTACTACCGTCATTCGGAAGGCTACACGCCCGAGTGG
>DRKE01000116.1 GCA_011051925.1 Deltaproteobacteria bacterium | reverse complement strand
GGGTCGGGGGCCGGTGCCCACTGGCGGCTCAGCCGCTCCCGAATGCCTCTGCGAAGATCCGCGGCGCCGCGTCGAGGACGACTTCCTCGGCCGTGAGTGCGCCTCGGACGGAAACCGGGCGGTGTGCCTCACCGGTCCATAGCAGACGCCCGCTTTCCGAGTCGATCAGCTGGAGCTCGAGCCGGACGAGCAGCATCCCCGTTCCCGTCATCGTGTAGCGACGCAATCGGCCGAAGAGCACGGGGCCTTCGAGCCCGGCCTCCCGGGCGAGGCGCGCGGCGTCGTGGGCACTCGTGGGAGCCCGGGAGATCGGTCGTTCGTCGTCGGCCGGGTGGCGGACGGCGATGCCGCGGCGTTCGAGTTCGCTCATGGCGGCGAGCGAGAGCGCGTCGGCGACGGTCCAGCCGGGGGCACCGCCGCGAACCATGCGGTCGGCCTCCCGAAACGGGTTCCCGCTCGGGATCCGCAACGGCGTGGCGGTCTCGTTCGAGAACGGGGCGACGGTGACGGGGCCCTGGGCGGACAGGTCGGGAAGGACGCCCCGCGGAAGCAGCGGGCGCGCCTGTCGGGTCGGGGACGCGCAACCCCCGATTGCGATCGGCGACACGAGGGTCAGGGCGAGGGGAAGCCACAAGGCCATGCTGGAGGCTCTTGCCCAGGCGCGGCGCGCGACCAGCCGGCCGACGACCGCAAGCGCCAGCCAGAAGGCGACGGCGACGGCGACGCTCGTGGGACCGGCCGGCAGGTCCACCCGATAGGCGATCACGAACCCGCCGACCGATGAAACGGCGCCGACGAGCGCGGCGACGGCCATGGCGGCGCCCATCGATCGGGCGACGTGCAGGGCGGCGAGGGCAGGCAAGACGAGAAAGCCGAAGACCACGAGCGGTCCGGCGGTCATCGTGCCGAGGGCGATCGCACCGCCGAGAAGGGAGAAGAACAGCGCGTCCGCCTTTCGTGGATCCCTGCCGATGGTCCGCGCGAACTCGGGGTCGAAGCTCGCGATGAGGATCTCGCGTCGGAAGAACAGGAGGAGCGACAGGACGGTCGCGGTGGAAAGCGCCAGGACCCCGAGATCGTGGTCGTTCAACGCGAGAAGTTCACCACGAAGCAGATTGGTCATTTCGAGGTCACCGGTCGGATTGAGCGCGACGAACAACACGGTGGCGGCGGAGGCGCCCGCGAAGAGGGCGCCGACCCGCCACTCGGCAGGCGAACGGGAGCGGCCGCGACCGACGAGCAACAGGGCCAGGGTCGCGAGGGTCGCGACGAGCGAGCCCACGAGCGCGCTGGCGTGGCTGCTGCTGCTGCTGCTCGCGTGGGCATGTCCGGTCAGCCAGAACGCGGCGGCGATCCCGGCGGCACTGGCCTGGGGCAACGCGACGCCGAGCAGGACCAGCCGTCGAAGAACCACATAGACACCGACCAGGCTACAGAGGAGCGCGACCAGAAGGCCGCCAAGCACGGCGTTGCGGAACAACATCCCGGGTCCGAACAGGAACTCCATCACGCGGCGACCTCCTGACGGAGCCCGCCTTCCGTCAACTCGAGCGTACGGTCGATTCGCCCGCGAACCGCTTCGAGCTGATGGGTCACCATCCAGACCGAGATTCCGTCCCGTTCGCGAAGCGCGTTCAGCATGTCGACGATCGCGAGCTCCGTGGCGGGGTCGACGCCCGCGGTGGGCTCGTCGAGCAGGAGCAGGTTCGGATCGGTCGCGAGCGCCCGGGCGATCAGGATCCGTTGGCGTTGTCCCCCGGAGAGTTCGCCGTATCGGCGACCCGCGAAGCTCGTGGCGCGGGTCGCTTCGAGCGCCTCGCGGGTTCGCACGCGCGTGGCACGGTCCAACGGCTTCCAGAACGGGAGGTCACGCGTTGCCCCCATCATCGTCACGTCGCGCCCAGACAAGGGATAGTGGGGGTCGAGCGCTTCGCTCTGGGGAACGTAACCGATTCGCAGGTTCGGGCTGCGTTCGACCCGCCCACGGAGGGGCGGGAGCAATCCGAGCAGACCGCGTACGAGCGTCGACTTGCCGCTCCCGTTCGCACCGACGAGCGCGACGAACTCCCCGGGAACCACTTCGAGCGACAGCTCTCGCACGATCGGCCGGCCGTCGTAGCCGAAGCTCGCTTCGACGAGTCGCAGAAGGGCATCGTCTTCCCGTGCGCGACTCATGGAGAACCCGATTCGGCGACGGCCCCGACGAGTGCTTCCAGATTCGCCTGGATCGAGTCGACATATCCCTCTGGCCCCAGGCCACCCGCCATCACCGCCAGAGGGACCACCCGCGCGCCCGTTCGTTCGGCAAGGCTCCTGGCGACTCCGGGGTCATAGGAGATCTCACGAATGATGATCTTCACGTTTTCGCGTTTCATCAGGCGCAGGAGATTCTCGAGATGACCGGGGGTCGGCTGGATGCCGGGCTTGATCTCGATCGTGCCGACCTGGAGGAGACCGTATCGATTGGCGAGGTAGATCAGGTCGTTGTGGTACGAAACGACCTTGACTCCGCGAAGGGGTTCGGCGAGACGCGCCCATTCCTCGATCTTCTCGTCGAGGAGCGTCGTGAAGCGCTCGAGGCCTTCCCGATAGTCATCCGCGCCGCTGGGGTCGACCCGCTCGAGTCCTTCCGCGATGGCCCGCGCCATCCGCTTTCCCTGGACGGGATCGAGGTTGAAATGGGGATTGCCGAGGGGGTGGAGCTCTCCCTGGCTCCGGTTCTGGCTGCTCGGCACCTGGAGCGGCTTCACGTAGAGGGAGGCGTCGATGTATCCGGGCGCGCCGGGAAGGATGTTCCCGTTGCGAGCCCCTTCGATCAGGGCCGGAATGAAGGCGTGTTCCAGGCCGAGTCCCTGAACGACCAGGGCGTCCGCGCGGTGGAGCCTGGTCGCGAAGCTCGGTCGGACGGGGACCTTGTGCGGGTCCTGTCTGGGATTGGCGATCGTGACCACCGAAACACGGTCGCCGCCGATCTGTCGAGCCATGTCCGCCACGTCGGGCGTGGAGGCCACCACGCGCAACTTCGCGGAGGCCACCCCGGTGGACAGACTCAAGGCGATCGCGAGAATCGCGAACGGGAATGGATGTCTGAGACGTCTGCTAACGCTGGGCAAAGCCATGGCTGTGACTCCCGATGAACGCGGTCCACTGGATCGTGAAGCGCTGGTTGGTCTGCTGGTCGCCCCAGCTGTTGTCGAACTGGAAACGGACGCGTTGAAACTCCGAAGGCTTCCATGTGACGAATGCGGAGGCGGTCCTGGCACGGTCTGCCGCGCCTTCGGGCGACTCCGAGTAGTCGAAGCGCGCGCCGACGGAGAAGCGACGGGCGAAGAACGCCTCGACGTATGCATAGCCGCCCTGGCGCCGACGCCGAATGCGGCTCATGATGGCGCCACCGTCGTCACGCTCGGTGAAGCGCTGGCTGTTCCACATCCATTCGGCGCCGAGATCGAGGCCCTGATAGCTCGACTGTGTCCCGGGCTGATGGCGTAACGTGACGTCGAGCGCCCAGAGGCTGCGCTCCTCGTCGCGCGGGATGCCCGTCCAGCTGCCGCCGAGTTCGGCATTGAAGGTGTCGCTCAGGTCGACATAGCCGTGGATGCGTCCGAGGAAATTCAATTCCTGGAAGGATCGGCGTCCGAAGAAGCCGTTGTCGTTGAGCGTCTCCAGATTCTCCGACCCGACGGCGTCGTAGAGGCCACCCGTGACTTCGATGAAGAGGTCGATGGGCATCAGCCAGGACGCCTCGAGACCCTCGGATCCCGATTCGCCTCCGATCATCCGATCGATCGAGGGCGGGCGATCGACGAAGGGCAGGGCCTCGTCGTGCCAGTGCGGCAGCCGGCCGACATCGGCGAAGAATCGACCCCCTTTGAGCGTGAGCCCCCACGGCAGGCTGGTCGTGATGATGGCCGCTTCTTCGACGTCGAAGCCTTCATCGCTGGTGCCGTTGATCGACGCGTAGCCTCGAAGGAACGGGTCGATCGGTGCCGAGATGAAGAGCTCGCCGTTCTTGAGCGTGAAATTCCAACCGTCGGGATATCCGATCGATTGCCAGGACGATTGGGTGCTCACGTCGAGCGCCGTGTCGACCACGAAGCTGACCGCGGGGTTGTCCGCGTTGACGGGGGCGATCCGCGCGGTGGTGGTCGGGGTCGCGTCGGCCGACCTGGCAGCGGCTTCGAGGTCCGCGACGTGGCGCTTCAGCTCTGCGACTTCGTCGCGGGTCCGTTCGGCCTCGCGCTGCGTCGCTTCGAGTTGCTCGTGCAGCGTCGTGGCGTCGGAATCGGCTGCACCGACGGGCAGTGGGGATCCGGCGGCGAGGATCAAGGCGAGGGCTGCACCGCCTCGCCGGGATTCACGCCCGACGTGGAATCGGAATGACATGGTCTCCTCCCGAGGTGGCCTGCCGGACCACCCCGCAAGCGTCCGGCGCGCGATCGGGGTCAGCCGATCGCGTGCCAGACGCTTCTTCACGGGCGTGTCGCCCGCGGGCTCCAGGGGTTCAAGCGAACCGGACGGACGCTGAGCAGCGCGGGGTGGGAGGCGCCCGCGCGGGAGGAAGGGCGTCGGGCTGACCGGGGCGAAGACCCGCGGTCGTGCCCGCGGCATTCTCCTCGAGTCGGTCGACCCGTGGCTCGAACGCGTGCTGCAGCACGGCGGCACGTGGGGCGGTGTTCAACAGCCGGCAGACGGCACAGTCGTCCGGGTCGTGGACTCGGAGTTCGAGAGACGAAACGAGAGAGGGCGTGAGGTCGGGAACGTCGACCGTGTCCGACACGCGCGAATCGGAGCCGCGCTCGGCGATTCTCCACGCATGCGCGGCGGGCAGGACCATTTGAGCCGACAGCGCCGTGAACAGGATCGGGACCCAGACCGCGATCCACGAACGCCTTCGCGGTCGGGAGGCTCGCGGCATTTGCGTCTTCGGGCCACCGATGTGGGCTCTGCTCGACACGAGAAACCTTTTCTGCCAGCTCTTCTGCCGGGGGCTTCCGTTCTTGTTCGTCTGTATACCTGCGATTCTCGAGGGGTGCAACGCTTTCACGTTTCACTCGGAACGGGCCCCTAGATCCGCTTTCCGGTCTGTTCGAAGCGGGCTGCGAGGGCCCGGCCGTTCTTCCTGCGGCGGTGCACATGATGGGCCAGCCAGAGAAGGACGCCCGCCGCGGCGAGACCGGCGAAGAGCCACAGCTCGAAGCGCCGGACTTCCCCGAGCAGCGTCTCCGCCCCCTTGCGCACGCTGTAGCCGAGGAGCGCGATGCCCGCGGACCAGAGGATGGCGGTCAAGGCATCGAGGGCGAGGAAGCGGCGGAAGCGGACATTGCTCGTTCCGACGGCGAAGGGGGAGATCGTGCGCAGTCCGTAGAGCACCCGGAAGCCGAGAATGAAG
>DRKE01000115.1 GCA_011051925.1 Deltaproteobacteria bacterium | reverse complement strand
GCGGAGTCCCCCCCGCCGCTTCCGCGTGGCCCGATGAAATTCACGGTACTGGCATTGATCTCCGTCGTGTACCGCTTGTTGCCTTCCTTGTCTTCCCATTCGCGGGTCTGGATCCGGCCTTCGATGTAGACGGTGCGTCCTTTCGTGAGATATTGCGCGCACATCTCGGCCGTGCGGCCCCAGGCGACGATGCGATGCCATTCGGTCCGCTCGACGCGTTCACCACTCTTGTCCGTCCAGGTTTCGCTGGTGGCGAGGGTGAAGTTGACGACCGACTGACCATTCGGGGTCTGTCGCAGTTCGGGATCTCGACCGAGGTTGCCGACGAGAATGGCTTTGTTGACACCTGCCATGGGGGGCTCCAGAGGGACTCGTTGTGGGCGAATGAAAAGAGGGAATCCAGGACTGATTGTCCCGTCGTGGTCGAAAGGCGTCAAGGGAGGACCCGTCGGCCGCCGATCATGCCCTTTGCGTGGCCATGGGGGCACGGTATCCTGCGACGGTTCTCCTCTCCGGGGGGTGAGGGAATGAAGACGCAACGCCTGCACGCGGACATCACTGATCTCGTCGGATCCGACGCCTCGACCCGAATGCCGGGTTCGACCGGTGGCGTCGACCCGTTTGTGCGTTTCGGCGGAGCTGGTCCGTCGCCCGTCGCGAGACGGGCCCGTCCACGAATCCGATCGGATGGCCAGGATGGCTAGGGCCGCTGCGAAATCGCGTTCCCGGCGCTCGGGAGGCCGCACCGGCCGCAAGGGTCGCGTGGAGGCGGGGGAGGAACCGATCTTCGTCGCTGCAGGTTCCGAACTGGTCGGGCTGGTCCTGATCGGCTTCGCGTTGCTTTCCACCCTGGCCCTGGCGACCCATGCGCCCGAGGATCCCATCGGCCGGCTTGTCCCGGTCGCGAATGGGGCCGGACCCGTCGGGGCGACCCTGGCCGGATCGCTGCTGCGGCTGCTCGGGGCGGGTTCCTTCGTCCTGATCGCGGCCCTGGCCTTCCTCGGTGGGCGACTCGTCATGAGTCTCGGCCTGCCCGGACTCTTCTCGCGCTTCTGGATCGGGGCGGCGATCCTGGTCCCCACCGCGGCGGTCCTGCCCCCGCTCCTCTTCCGCCTCGCCCCCGAACGGATGCCCTGGATCGAGCCTGGCTGGCTCGGCGCGTTGCTGGCGCGTTGGCAGACCCTGCTCTTCGGAAACGCCGGTGCGCTCGTGTTGACGGCATTCCTTCTCCTGCTCGGCGTGCTCTCGCTGACGGGGATTTCGGCGGGGGCCAGCCTGGCCGTGATCGGAAGGGGCCTCCGCTGGGCGGGAGGAGGGGCCCTCTGGCTGGGCAATCGATTGCTCGAGGGACTCCAGTTCCTCGCGGAGTGGTCGGGACAGGTCTTGCGGGGGGGGGGCCTCGCGATCGCGCGCGCGTCCGGACGGCTTCGCGCGTCGATCGCGTCGGTCGGCGTATGGCGCGAGCAGCGGGCGCGGCGGAGCCGGGTCCAGGAACGGATCCAGGAGCTGCGCGAGCCCGATTTCCCGGAAGAAGAGGCGGGCGCGCCCGAAGAGATGCCCGTGGCCGAAGCCGGCCTACCCGAGGAAGTCCCATCCCGCTCGGGTGCGCTCCGGCGGCGGCAGGGAGGCGGGGAGCCCGACATCGTCGACCACGACGAGCAGCGCCGGAAGACGCGCAAGCCCGAGCAGGAAGCCTTCCGTTTCCACGAGCACGGTCCAGAAGGTCCTTTCCAGCTTCCCGACATCTCGATCTTCGATTCGCCGCCGACGAATCAGCGTTCCTACGACCGCGATTCGCTGCTGATGAACTCGAAGATCCTCGAGAAGAAGCTCGCGGATTTCGGGGTCACGGGCCGGGTCGTCCGGGTCCATCCGGGGCCGGTCATCACGATGTACGAATACGAACCCGCAGCCGGGATCAAGGTGAATCGCATCGTCGGTCTGACGGACGACCTCACGATGGCACTGCGCGCGATCTCGATCCGGATCATCGCGCCGCTCCCCGGGAAATCCGTGGTCGGGATCGAGGTTCCGAACCCCGATCGCGAGACGGTCTATCTGCGCGAGGTTCTCGAATCCGAGGGCTTCCGGAAGTCGAAGGGGAAACTCGCCGTCGCGATGGGGAAGGACATCTTCGGCAACTCGGTCACATCGGATCTCGCGAAGATGCCCCACCTCCTCGTGGCGGGATCGACGGGAACGGGAAAAAGCGTCTTTCTCAACTCCTTCCTCTGTTCGCTTCTCTATCGCGCGACGCCGAACGAGTTGAAGCTGCTGATGATCGACCCGAAGATGCTCGAGCTGTCGATCTACGATGGCATTCCGCATCTGATCGCCGACGTCGTCACGAGTCCGAAACGCGCGGCGGCTGCGCTGCAGGGCGTCGTCCGCAAGATGGAAGAGCGCTATCAGATGATGAGTGCGACCGGCGTCCGGAACATCGATCAGTTCAACGAAAAGGCACGCAAGGCGCTGGCGGACGGCGAGGAATCCTTCCAACTGAAACCGAAGCCGGGCCAGACCGAGGGTGACGAGGTCGAGTGGCAGACGCTGCCCTATATCGTCGTCGTGATCGACGAGCTCGCCGATCTCATGATGTCTGCGGCCAAGGAGGTGGAGGAGTCGCTCCAGCGCCTGGCGCAGATGGCCCGCGCGTCGGGAATCCATCTCGTGCTCGCGACCCAGCGGCCGAGCGTCGACGTCCTGACCGGCGTGATCAAGGCCAACTTCCCGGCACGGGTCTCGTTCCAGGTCTCGTCCGGAACCGATAGTCGGACGATCCTCGATCAGAAGGGCGCCGACGATCTCCTCGGCATGGGGGACATGCTCTTCCTGCCGCCCGGAACCGCGCAGCTCCAGCGGATCCATGGTCCCTTCGTCTCCGAGGACGAGGTCCATGCGCTGGTGGCCTTCCTCAAGGAGCAGGGGCGACCGGTCTTCGACGAGGATCTCGTTCGGGCGGACGCCGAGGCCGAAAGGGTCGAGTCCCGCGGCGAGGATGTCGACGAGATGTTTGACCAGGCGGTCGCGATCGTGGCCGAGACCCGCAACGCGTCGATCTCCTATGTCCAGCGGCGTCTCAAGATCGGCTACAACCGGGCGGCCCGGATCATCGAGCAGATGGAACTCGAGGGGATGATCGGACCTCAGATCGGTTCCAAGGGGCGTGAGGTCCTCATGCCTTCGCCGATTCCGGACGACGAATAGCGCCAGCGCGGCGAGCGCGGCGGGGGTTCCATGATGATCTCCGGTTTTCCTGGTCGACGCATGGGAGCGCGAGTCTTGCCCGGTGTCCTTCTCCTCCTGCTCGTCTTCTCGACAGCCGCTGCTGCCGAGCCGGAGGTGCCCACCGGTGGCGCCGCTTGCCCCGAAGACGCCGCGATCGAGGCCGCGCGACGGATCCAGTCCCGCTACGAAGGGATCCGCACGATCCACGCCGATTTCGTCCAGACCAGCGTTTCCGCCAGTTTCGCGGGACAACCGCTGATGGAGGCGGAGCCCAGGAGTGGGACCGTCGTCTTTGCGAAACCCGGCAAGATGCGATGGACCTATCTCGCGCCGGAGCCGAGCGTCGTGGTTTCGGATGGCCGGATCCTGTGGATCCACGATGTCGAAGGCCAGTCGGTCACGCGCCTCGAAGTGACGGCGGGGTTCCTGAGCGGTGCCGCTCTCCAGTTTCTCCTGGGCGATGGCCGGATTCTCGATTCCTTCGAGGTCGAAGCCACGGCCTGCGAGGGCGATCGCATATCCCTCGACCTGGTTCCCAGGGAGGATGCGACCTACGAGAGGCTCGGACTCGTCGCGGATCGGCAGTCGGGCGACATCCTCGCGACCTCGGTCCTCGATCTCTTCGGAAACCTCACGCGGATCGGCTTCAGCCGGATCCGTGTCAACCGGACGCCGGAGGCGGGCACCTTCGAGTTCGAGATCCCGGAAGGGGTCGAGGTCATCGACTACACCGGTTCCGGAACCGGCTCCCGATCCGGAGGGATCAGAGCGACGCCGGACGGCGCACTCCCGGACAAGGCGAGCCCGGATTCCTGAGCCTTCGTGCCGCTGGAGTCGGGCGTGGTCGATCGGGTCTGGGGGGATGGTTGCCCTGATGTCCCGGGAAATTCACATCCCGCAAGACGCTTCGGCGCAGCCGGGCGGCAGCTTCGGAGGCGCGGCCACCGATCGGCCCGGGCGGCGATCCCGGGGCCGGTCCGCGCCCCGAATGGCGGGCAGCCCGGGCGGCCGGTTCGGCCTCGCGGGACGGGCAAGCGGCACATTTCCGACGATCGGGTCCGAAATACGGTACTTTCGGGGCGGCATGCAACCTGAGGTTGCATGTGGGACGGGGAGAGCCGTCTCGAAACCGCCGAAATCGGATCGGGTACATACCCGTATGACGACCCGGAGACGAAGGGATCGAGCGACGCGCACACGAACTCCGCGAGCGGGGTGGGGGGTCATGGATTCTGCACCGATCGGAGCCCTGGTGTTCGCTTCTGAACGGCGAAACGATGTCAAAACGGGAGTTTATGGGGATCTCTGCACGCGCGTTCCGGTTGACACCCCAGGCCGGGCCGATAAACTGGAAAAGGCGAAAAAGATCTTCAAATCCGAGAGGTTCGACGCCTTTTTCCGAGACGACGTTCGATACGGCGGGATGACTCGAGGCGGTACGGTCTCGAAGGGGAAGATGGGGCGAGAGGCAGAAAGAACGGGTGGCTCAACCTTCGCTTCGGGCCGCTCGGAAACGGTCCTGGGCGCGCACCCAGGCGCTCGGCCGTCGCTTTGCGGGGCTCCCGGACGGCTCTTCCGAAGCAGCCTGCAGGGCCGCGGCGAAGATCGAACTCCCTGGGAATCCAGGTCTTTTGCCGGTTGCTCCGGAAATCGGGCCTGCGATCGGCCGCTTCCAGGCAGGAACCGTGCGGGGCGGCTGGCCGTCCAGATCCACGGGATTCCAGATCGGTCCCCTGGGACGGGTCTGTTCCCCCTTCGGGAGATCGGACCGCCTGATTCGGCGGGAGTGCGGCACAGCCCTTGCAATGCTCGAGGGGCAAGGCTTGGGATGACTGCTCGCATCCGCAGGAGAGGCGTGGAGCGAGGCAACGAGGAGACGGCGCGATGAGCGAACATGATTCGGACTCTTCATCCGGCGCAGGGCGCAAAGGGTTCGTACGAGATGTCATGCGACGCATAGCCCCTGCAGGCGGACGACCGGGCGACGAGCCCGATCTGGATCCGGGGCGGGGACCCGGCGCCGATCGGGCGGCCAACGAAGCGGAACGGCTCCAGGACGCGATGCGCTTCTTCGGGACCGACTCCAATGAGTTCCGACACCGCCTCGATCGCATGCTCGCGGATTTCGAGACGTTGCGGCGTCGTTACGAGCAGGCGCGCAGTCAACATCGGGATTCGGAGCGACAGAACGAGAAGCTGGTCGCGATGCTCCAGGAAGCGAAGCAGCAGATCGAGCTCCTGAAGGAGGAGGTCGACAAGCTCTGTGCGCCCCCGAACACCTACGGAATCTTCATCCGGGCCAACAAGGACGGGACTTCGGAGATCCTGATGGACGGGCGGCCGATGCGCGTCAACGTCCACCCGAACCTCGATCCCTTCCAGCTCGTCGAAGGACAGTACGTCGTGTTGAACGAGGCCTTCAACATCATCGAGGGCGCGGAATACACCCAGCGTGGCGAGGTCTGCACGGTCGTCGACTCGATCTCCGACAGTCGCGTGATCGTGAGCGGGCATACGGACGATGAACGGGTCGTGACCCTTTCGGAGCCGTTGCGTCGTGAACACATCAAGGTGGGCGACCCGCTTCTCGTCGATACGCGAACCCAATACGCCTTCGAGAAGCTGCCGAAATCCTCGGTCGAGGAAGTCGTGCTGGAAGAGAT
>DRKE01000114.1 GCA_011051925.1 Deltaproteobacteria bacterium | reverse complement strand
GGTGACTGAATAACCACCGAAGACCTGCATCCCGTCGAGCGCGTTCTGCGTCGCGGCCTGACTCGACTTGAGCTTCGCGAGCGAGGACTCCATCGAACAGCGCTCGAGACCGGCGTCCTTCATCCGCCCGAGCCGATAGACCAGCAGCCGCGCCTGCTCGGTCCGTGCGACCATATCCGCGATCTTCGATTGGATCATCTGGAATTCGCCGATCCGCTGTCCGAACGCCTCCCGTTCCATCGCATAGGGCGCCGCCAGATCGATGGCCCGCTGTGACTGACCGACACAGCGGGCCGCCACGGAAAAACGACCCATGTCGAGAGCCGTCCCCAGCACCGGAAATCCGCGACCCGGAACGCCCAGCACGGCTTCGTCGGGAACGAAGACGTCCTTGAAATGGACCTCGGCCAGATTGTCGCGTTTCAACGTTCGCATCGGGAATTCGCCGATCGTCATCCCCTTCATCTCGCGAGGATCGGCCACGAAGGCCGTCACCCCTTTGTGTTTCAGGCTTCGATCGATCGTGGCCACGATGAAGAAGAGGCCCGCGTGATCGGCATGGGAGATGAAGACCTTGGTTCCGTTCAACAGGAACCCGCCGTCGACCTTCGTCGCCGTGGTGTCCATGTTCCCGAGGTCGGTTCCGCCTCGGGGTTCGGTCAGGCAGGCGGAACAGATGATCTCGCCCTTCGCGATACCCGGCAGATAACGGGATTTCTGTTCGTCACTGCCGAATTTGAGGAGCGATCCCGCGACGAGGGAATTCGCGACCGAGACGACCGAGGCGACGACCCAATCGACGCGGGCGAGTTCTTCGCAGATCACGCCATACGAAACGACGTCGGAGAAGGAGCCGCCGTATTCCTCCGGAATCATCGGCCCGAGCAGCCCGAGTTCGGGGAGCTTCGCGATCAATTCGGTCGGATAGCGTTCTTCCCGCTCGTAGCGCTCGACGTGCGGCAGGATTTCGGCTTCTGCGAATTCGCGAACGGTCCGACGAACCAGGCGTTGCTCGTCCGTGAGATCGAAATCCATCATCCGATCGAGAGCGGCGGTCATGACGGGGGCTTTCCTTGTCCAGGTCTACAGGGTTCGGTTCGAAGGGCTCGCGGCGGTCCCGAACCGAAGCCCGCCCACCCTTCGTTTCGCGCTCGATTCGCGCGCGATACGGCCACGTCTCATCGCGGCGGGAGCGAGCTTAGCGCCGATCTCGATCCCGCTGACCGGGAGACAGCAGCAATCTCGACCGGAGTCGGAGCCCTCCGGAATCATTCAATCGCGCGACCCGCGGGGCATGGTTTTTCGACGAAGATTTGCCTAAGTTCCCGGCCCTTGAAAAGACCCCCCAACCCACGAGATCGATATCCCAATCCGATCCAAGGCGATTCCCGATGAGCACGACGAAGAAATCCCGCGGCCATATCAAACGCAACAAGAGCAGCCGTCATCGGGCCAAGCTGAAGGCGAAGCATCGCCGTGTGCGCAACCGCCGAAGCGGCGGCGAGCGGAAATACTACCGCTAGCGCGCTAG
This sequence comes from Deltaproteobacteria bacterium, assembly GCA_011051925.1. Classification (GTDB taxonomy): domain Bacteria; phylum Myxococcota_A; class UBA9160; order UBA9160; family UBA4427; genus UBA4427. The sequence goes on along the minus strand of DRKE01000114.1, from coordinate 2,750 downwards.
CGCCGGGCCTGTACGGCATTCCCGAGTTCGTCGATCGCCCGGTCGAGCGCGACATCGATCGCCCGCTCCCATCGAGCCGTCTCGCTCGAAGACCTCGCGTCGCCTGCCGAGCCCGTCCCGATCCTTCCGGACTTCTCCGAATCGACATCCAGATCCGGGAAGAGGATGCCCCGCGACGAGTTCACGATTCCGCCCTCGAGTCCCTTCGGCCCGGGCACGAATCCCCGGAGCGCATCCGCCGCCGAGCCCCCCTGCGCCCCATAACCGGGGACCAGGAAGAGCGCTCGAGGCAGCGCCTCGCGAACGCGCCGAGCCTGTTCGGGCCAGGTCGCGCCACATACGACGCCGAGTGACGACCAACCGGTCTCCGCACCCCGAAGCGGCTGCAGCAGTTCCTCCGGCAGCCGAGCGAGACCATCGGCCACGCGACCGAAGAGCGGTTCGCCGTCGATCTCGCGGTCCTGGAGGTCTCCGCTCCCCGCGTTGCTCGTCTTCACGAGCACGAAGAGCCCACGCCCCGCTTCGCCCGCAACGCGCGCAAAGGGTTCGATCGAATCGAAACCGAGATAGGGATTGATCGTCAGCGCATCCATCGGCATCGCCGCATCCGGCGCCAGGTAGGCCGCCGCATAACCCGCGGCCGTCGAACCGATATCGCCGCGCTTCGCGTCGAGCAGGACCAGTAGATCCGCGGCCCGGGCGTGACGGCAGAGTTCGTCGAGCACCTTCATGCCACGCCATCCGAGCTGTTCGAAGAAGGCGATCTGGGGTTTGATGATCGCGACCCGCCCCGCCACCCGATCGATCACGGCCGTGAGGAATTCCTGCACCGCCAACGCCGTCTGCTCATCCCCTCGATCCATCGTCCCACGCCGAAAGAGCGGCGGGATCAGCGAGAGATGGGGATCGAGCCCGACGCAGAGTGGATGGCCCAGCGCACGCATGCCCAGGGTCAGCCGATCCGCAAAATTCGAGGGTGGGGTCATCGAAACGGATCCTATCGCAAATCCCCGGGTCCCGAGCGGCGGCAGCGGTCGCGGCCGCTACGCTGCGTTCGATGGATGAATCCCGGAACGGAAGAGATCAGGACATCACGCGGGACGGAGCCAGCGCGTCGACGACGGGGCGGGGCTTTCGCTTCGATCTCGAAGCTTCGAGCGATCGCGCGCGGGCCGGCCGGATCGAGACACCCCACGGCGTGATCCACACGCCGGCCTTCATGCCCGTCGGAACCCACGGCGCACTGAAGGCGCTGACCCCGGCCCAGGTTGCCGAAACCGGCGCCGAGATCGTCCTCGCCAATACCTACCACCTGGCCCTGCGACCGGGTGAGGCCCTCGTGGAAAAGCTCGGGGGGCTGCATGCCTTCATGCAGTGGCCCGGCCCGATCCTCACGGATTCGGGCGGCTTCCAGGTCTTCTCGCTGCCCGGTGTCGAGATCACGGATCGCTGCGCGCGTTTCCAGAACGAGGTGACGGGCAAGGCGATGGACCTCACTCCGGAACGTTCGATCGAGATCCAGAATCGGCTGGGCGCCGACATCATCATGGCCTTCGACGAATGCACGCCCTACCCCGCCACGCGGGAGCAGGCGGGCCAAGGCGTGCGCCGGACCCTGCAATGGATGGAACGATGTCTCCGGGCCCATTCGCGCCCGGAAGAACAGGCCCTCTTCGGGATCGTCCAGGGTTCGACCTTTCCGGAATTGCGTGAGGCCTGCGCGGCTTCGCTCGTCGCGATGGACTGTCCCGGCTATGCGATCGGAGGCGTCTCGGTCGGCGAAGGGCACGAGCTGCTCTGTCAGGTCACAGAGCATGCCGCGCCATTGCTGCCCGAGGACAAGCCGCGCTACCTGATGGGGGTCGGCCTGCCCGAGGACCTGATCGCCTGCATCGGATTCGGCATCGACATGTTCGACTGCGTGATCCCGACCCGCTACGCCCGCTCCGCGACCGTCTTCACGGCGCGCGGCCGGATCCGTCTCACGAATCGCCGATTCCGACGAGATGCCTTCCCCGTCGACGCATCCTGCGACTGTTATACCTGCACGGGCGGGTTTACCCGCGCGTACATCCATCACCTTTTCGCAGCCAACGAAGTCCTGTCGGCCGTGCTCTGCTCGATCCACAACGTGCGCTTCTACCAGCGACTGGTCGCGGATGCGGGGGCGGCGGTTCTCGCCGGGGCATACGCGGATTTCGCGCAAGAATTCCTGGCCCGCTACAAGAACGAGACAGCTGGCGCCTGAACGCATAACCTATGCGGATGATGAAATTCCTCGATTCCGTTCCGACCTCTTCGTTGGCCCTGTCGCTCGGTGCCCTCGCGACGCTCTCTCTCCTTGCCCTCACCGGCTGTGGCCCGCTGGGCCTCGAATCCAGCCCGGTCGACGCAGGCCCGTCTAGCGAATCCTCGACGGATTCCGAGACCAGCCCAGTCGCTGCCATCATCGACGGCCAGCCCATCACGGTCGATGAGGTCCAGGAACACATGAAGGAACAATTCATCGAGGAGTTCCGACGCCAACCCGAAGATCGCCAATACGAACTCACGGAGAATGCCATCCGCGATCTCCTGCAGCGCCACGTCATCGAAGCCGAGGCCAACAAGCGTGGCGTCACCCGAGAAGAACTCTTCGAGCAGATCACCGCCGCCGTCCCGGAACCGACGGTCGAGGACGTGACCGAGTGGTACACGAAAAACAAGCAACGACTCCGGGGCGCACCGCTCGAGGCCGTGGCCGATCAGAT
>DRKE01000113.1 GCA_011051925.1 Deltaproteobacteria bacterium | reverse complement strand
GCCGACGCCGACGACGGATCGGGGTCAGCAGGCCCCTTCGGTGCCGGGCCTCCGGCGGCCCCGGCCGAGCCGGATGAGCCCCAGGACGAGGAAAGGCTCGAGGCCGACGAGACCGCATCCGCCCCCGCCCCCGCCGCCCGAGCTCGCGGTGGCTGCGGGTGGACCGTTGGCGCTTCCGCCCCCGGACGAGGAGCCGCCCGACTGCCCGGGTGGCACCATGGTCGATTCGAGCAGGTCGATCGTGTCGAGGACCCGGATGCGCGGCGTCGTGATGCCGTTCCGCGGATCGAGGATCGCGAGGCCCGACAGGACCAGCGCGTTGTCGATTTCGTCGGCACTCGCACCGGGAACGGCCTCCCGGATCGCGGCGATCGCGCCGGCGACGTGGGGCGTCGCCATCGAGGTGCCGCTCGCCATTCCCGTTCCGCCGCCCAGGCTCGCTGTTTCGACGAGCTCCCCGGGCGCCAGCAGACGCAGGAAGTCCGCGGAGTTGGAGAAATTCGAGACGACGTCGTTGTCGGAGGTCGAACCGACTGCGATGACGTTCGAAAGACAGGCCGGTGTCGTGATCGCATTCGTCAGATACTCGTTGCCTGACGCCGCCACGACGACGATGCCCGCGTCCCGAAGCAGCGTGACCGCATTGAGCTGCGATGACACGCTCTGGTCGCAGGTGGCCTCGGAAGTGAAGGGCGATCCACCGAAGGACATGTTGACCGATGCGATCGGATGAAAGGCCGAAAGGCCGAGGACATGCTGGAGTCCCGCAAGGATGTCCGAAGCGTAGGCACCCGGTTCGCCGTTGACGTCGCTGAAGATCTGGATGGCGATCAGGTCGGCATGGGGTGCGACACCGTAGAGGCTCCCGTCCGGAGCGTCTCCCAGAGCGATCCCGGCAACCCGTGTTCCGTGTCCGCAGCCCGGAATGGGGCAGGGGACGGCCGCGCCGGGCCCCAGCATCTGGGCCTCGCCGTTCGGGCAGTCGTTTCCGACGGAGAAACAGGCCTCCTCGATGATCCGATCCGCGAACATGGGGTGCGTCGGATCGACCCCCGTGTCGAGAATCGCTACGGCGAAGCCGTCACCGTCGTATTCGAGTTGACGAGCGAGATCCGCCTGGATGAGCGGAACCGTTTCGTTCAGACTCGTTCGATGGACCTCGTCCAGTTCGATGTGGCCCGTCGCTGCGTTTTCGATCAGATGCAGCAGCGCTTCGGGACCCACCTCGGCGGCACCGCGATCGAAGAGGGGAAAGATCCGCAGCGAATCGAAACGGGCGCTCCCGAGCTCCCCGGCGAGAAGCGTTGCGACGTCGATCGGCGACGGATGCGGAGCGGTTTCGAAGATGACCCGGACGCGTCGATCGTTCGCGACCCTTTCGACGATCCCATGGCTGACGAAGAGGCTTTCCCGTCTCCGCTCGATCGCGGCGTGCAGAACCCGTCGGATCTCCTGCTCGGAGGCGAAGTCGAGCGCGTCCCCTTCGGGTTCCTTCGTGGAGGGAGGGGGTCCCGGGGACGGATCGCGCTCCAGGCGATGCGTCTCCGAGGAAGCGGCGTCCGGGTCGACCGATGGTGGGTCCTGCTGGGGCGTCGCGGCGAGTGCGAGGGTCTTCGGTTCCTTCGTCGAACCGACGGTGGCGGACGGACGGATTCCGGCTCTTCCGACCAGGCAGGATTCCAACGCGGACGGAATGAAGGGAAGACCCCGGTCCACCACCAGTGAACCCAGGATGAGCAGGGTCAGGGCTATCCAGGCTTTCTTGCGCACTCGGGCCTCACCAGGGCCATTCAGCCCGTCCCCCTCGATTGGAATCGGCCCCGGCGCGGGCGGACTTGAAGCCGAGAAGGGCCGCGTCCGTTTTCGCCTGTGTGTTGCGTAGGAATGGGGGGTGATCGCGGGGGATTGCCGGGGGTTTGCCCCATCAAGTCTCGGACTGGAACCGCCGTTGGGCCATGCAGGAGGCGAAATGACCGTCGGAGTCGAGGAGATCAGCGACGAAGGCCTGGGATCCCGATCGAACGAGCGCTTCGTAGAGGCGGCGGTCGGGGCTGCACGGGGGCTGGCCGAGCGCGATCCGGAGATGGCTCGCTGGACGGCTCCCCTGGTGCGGGCGATCAAGCGAAGGCGACTGCGACTCCCTTCGCTCTCCCCGACAGTCCATCGCGTCGTCAAGCTGATCGAGTCCCAGGAGGTGGATCTGGATGAACTCGCGGACGCCGTGAGTGGCGATCCCGTCCTGGCGACACGGATCATGGGCGTCGCCAACAGTTCGTATTTCCGGGGCGCGACGGAAGTGCCCAACGTACGCGATGCGTTGATGCGGATGGGCGTTCGCGAGGCCCGGACGATCGTGATCGTGGTCGCTCTTCGGGCGACGGTGATGCGATCCCCGGGACTGGGTGACATGGCCAGCGTGCTCTGGAAGCATTCCCTTCTCGCGGCCTCGGCGACCCAGGAAATCACGGCCGAGCTGCCACCATGGGAAACGGCCGGCTTCCTGGCCGGGCTCGTTCACGACCTCGGGAAGCTGGTCGTATTGGCCTTCGCCGCCGAGCTTCCGGCCTGGCAGGATGATGGGGCCGAACCCGGGTCGGCCGTCGTCGAGGCGATGATGGCCGCGACCCATGCCGAACTGGGGGCGATGGTCCTGGCATCCTGGGCTTTTCCCGAGCCCTTCTGTGAGGCGGTCCTGCTGCACCACGATGCCTCCCAGGCGGTGGGTGACGCAGGTTCCCTGGCGATTGCCGTCGAGGTCGGAAATCGCATCGCCAGCCAGATCGAGCAGGGCTGGCCGGAAGACGCGGCGGAACTCGACGAGACCCTCGTCGAAAGGGCCACTCGGCTCGGCGTCGATCCCCCTCGGCTTTCGGACATCGCGATGGAAGCGGAGACCAATTTCGAGGCGCTCAGCAAGCTTGGTTGATCGCCCTCGCGGCGTGGACGACGTGATCCTCCATGAAGGTCGCGATGAAGAAATAGCTGTGGTCGTAGCCTTCCTGCCTACGCAGTTCGAGGGCCTGTCCCGAATCGCGGCACGCGGTCTCGAAGAGTTCGGGTTTCAGCTGTTCGGCCAGGAAGCCGTCGGCCGTGCCCTGGTCGATCAGGATTTCGTGTGGATGGGTCTTCCGGGTGACGAGGAGCGACGCGTCATGGTCCGCCCATGTCCCACGATCCGCTCCGAGATATCTCGACAGGGCCTTCTCGCCCCAGGGACAACGGGTCGGGGAAACGATCGGCGCGAAGGCCGAGATCGAGGCATAGCGATCCGGATTGCGCAGTCCGATCACGAGCGCACCGTGTCCGCCCATCGAATGGCCGGTGATGGCGGCGCGTGTCGTGTCGATCGGCTGGCTGCCGGCGATGACGCGGGGCAGTTCTTCGACGATGTACTCGTACATCCGGTAGTGATCCTTCCAGGGGGGCTCCGTTGCGTCGACATAGAAGCCGGCGCCGCTACCGAAATCCCAGTCGTCGTGTTCGCCGGGAAGATCGAGGCCGCGGGGGCTCGTGTCAGGAGCGACGAAGGCCAGGCCTTCCCGGGCCGCGATCCGCTGTGCTCCTGCCTTGGCGATCACGTTCTCTTCCGTGCAGGTCAGACCCGAGAGGTAGTAGAGGACGGGAACGGGGCCGCTCTCGGCAGCCGGCGGCAGGTAGATCCCGACGTTCATCGGTGTTCCCGTCGCCTCCGAAGCATGTCGGATCGTCTTCTGGACACCACCGAAACATCTCGATTCGCTCACGGTCTCCATTTCCCGCCTCCCGGTTTCCGCCGATCCTGGACCGACGGACTACAGCCTATCCGAGAACGGCGCCGGCCGGAATGAAGCGACCCGTCCGGGCGCGAGTGGACGGGACCGGGAAGGAATCGGGAGTGGCCCATCGCATCGCGGGATGTTTCGGGACATCCCGCCACGACCGCGGCGCATCAACGGGTTGCAGGCTGATTCCGGCTCGTTTTCCGCATGGTCCGGGCGGGGTCGCTGTTGTAGTTTCCGTTTTCATGGTGGTGATCACCCGGCTCATTGCGGTCTCCATGCTCGTGACGTATTCCGCCGCGATGCTCCTGGTCTGCGACGGCTCGTCTTCCCCGGCCCGGATCCCGATCGCTGCCCCCGGTCACGCACGCTCCTGGGAATCCCCGCACGCAACGCATGACGCGACGCATGCAGGGATGGGGCACGATCCCGGGCCCCGATCCCGACCGCAGACCCGGTCCCATCCTCGCGGGCACGCTCACGTCCACGACGCCCCATCGGGCCACGTCATCGCGGCGCATCGCGACGACCACAGCGCGCGTGCGGAGTGGAAGGCGAAGTGCATGTGCGGTTGCAGCGATACGCATTTCCAGCCCGGGCATGGCACGGAACGCCTCGGGAGCGTCGTGCCCGGAAGTGTCGTTGCACGGCTCGTCGGGACGGTCGCCGCACTGGTTCCGGACGGGTCCTCCGACCCCGTGCCGGATTTCTTCCTCGAGATCGACCCCGTTCCCGTCTAGCTCGAGAGACCCGTTTCATTGCAGATTCGAGAGGATCCGGGGTTCCGAAACGGGAACTCGGGGATTCCGTCCACCCATGCGAGCTCGTCCCGTCGATCGGGGCGCGTGTGGGCCCGTGGCGTCGTGTCGCGGGCCCATCGAAGAAATGGAAGTCATGAAGATGTCGAAAGAAGGATTCTCGAAAAGGGTCGGGCGATGGTCGCTCGTCCTGTCGATCGCCGTCGGACTCAACCTCGGATTCGCGCGGGGCGCGGATGCGGGGAGCGCTCCTGCGGCTCATGCGCCCATCGGCGTGATGGGCGACCACACCCATCACGCGAACGAGGTGATGCTCTCCTATCGCTACATGCGCATGGGGATGAATGGTCTGCGCGACGATGACGAGCGCGTCTCCCGGAGTCATGTCCTGCAGGATTTCATGGTCACCCCGACCCATATGGACATGGAGATGCACATGTTCGGCATGATGTACGCCCCCGTCGAAAGGGTGACCCTGATGCTGATGATCCCGTACGTGCGTCTCGAAATGGATCACCGAACGCGGACGGGCGTCACCTTCACGACCCGTTCGGATGGTCTGGGGGATATCCGCGCGACCGCGTTGGTGAGCCTCTGGGAGGCCGATGGACACAAGGTCCACGCGAACCTCGGGATCCGCTTTCCGACCGGTTCGATCACGGAACAGGACGAACTGCCGACGACGGGGGGAACGACCGTCCGGCTTCCGTATCCGATGCAGCTCGGATCCGGGACCTTCGATCTTCTTCCCGGTCTGACGTATTCAGGGCATGCAGAGGCCTTCTACTGGGGCGCACAGGCACGGGGTGAGATCCGATTGAACGAGAACCATGCCGGCTACCGGCTCGGAAACGAGGTCGCGCTCACGGCCTGGGGTGCCGTCGAGCTCGCCAAGTGGGTCAGTGTCAGTCTGCGTGCGGAATGGCAGCAGAATCTCAATATCCGCGGTCGCGACGAGAGCAGCAGCCTGAACCCCGCGATGGTGCCGACGGCGGATCCCGGGCGTCGTGCGGCCGAGAGACTGGATCTGCTGGCAGGCGTCAATCTGGTCATGCCAAAGGGCCCTCTCGCGGGGATCCGGTGGGCGATCGAGGTCGGACTGCCCGTCTACGAGCGGCTCGATGGACCGGGGCTCGAGACCGATTGGCTGGCGACGGCGGGCGTGCAGTACGCGTTCTGAATTCCCGGATCGGAGTCGATGCCCGTCGGGTTCTCCGGCCGGCCGGCGGG
>DRKE01000112.1 GCA_011051925.1 Deltaproteobacteria bacterium | reverse complement strand
CGGTCGCCCTCGGGTGCAAGGGACGAGCGGAGGGTCGGATGGGCCTCGAGGGCGACCACCACCGCCTTCATCACGAAGAGCAGGGGCGAAAGCCGAAGACCCCGATCGGCGGCCGCCGCCTTCCGGTCGCGTCGGAAGCGCTCGAGTTCGGTCACGTCCGCTTCATCGTATTGCGTGACGTGGGGGATGTTCAGCCAGCTTCGATGGAGCGCGGGCCCCGATACCCGTTGGATGCGGGTCAACGCCCGTTCGTGAACCGGACCGAAAGCGGAAGGATCGACGAAGGGGACCGGCGGAATCCCCGTCATGGCGGCGGCGTTCCCCGGTCCCTGCCCCCGCCCCTGCGCGAAACACGCGCGGACATGACGTTTCAGATCCTCCACCAGGATCCGGCCCTTCGGCCCCGTTCCCTCCGTCTCCTCGATCGGAACGCCCAGTTCCCGGGCATAGCGCCGAACGAGGGGGCTCGCGTGGGGCACATCCGTCCGATCGGGCACCGGGTTCGCCGCATCGGGCGGGAGTTCCCGCCTGGGCCGTTCGGGATGCTCGGGACGCTCAGGTCGCTCATTCCGAGGAGGGGGAGACGGAAGCGGTGTTGCGAGTGCCTCTTCATGGCCGACTTCTCGGCCCTCCGGCCCCTCGCGCTCCGTGGCCTCGACGACTCCGTCCCCGGCGTCCGTTTCGGCGGGCGACGCCACCGCCTGCTCATCCGCGTCGAGAACGAGAAGCACGGATCCCTCGGAAACCCGGTCCCCCTCGGCGACCCGGACGTCGACCACGGTGCCCGCCGCGGGCGAGGGGATCTCCATCGTCGCCTTGTCGCTCTCGACCGTGACGATCGGGTCGTCGAACTCGACGCGATCGCCCCTGGCCACGAGGATCTCCACGACCTCGACCTCTTCGAAGTCGCCGATGTCCGGCACGCGAATCTCGAAAGGCTGGCCCAATCCCGTCCTCCCACTCGTTGCGGATCACGACATCCCGGGGTCCCGTTCCGGAGAGGGCACCCGGAGCCTATCCCAATCCATGCACCTCTCTCGGCCAGGGGTCCTCGGACCGACTCTACCGACATCTCGGCGCCGGCCGATCGGCGTCGATCGCGTACTTCTCGATCGCCTGGCCCGGCGCGCCCCGGTCGATCGCACCCTCCTCGGCGAGGGCCGAGAGAGCCGCGACACAGACATGGTTCCGGTGCACCTCGAAGAACTGGCGCAGCTTGGGCCGACGATCGCTGCGCCCCCAGCCATCGGTCCCCAGGGTGCGGTAGGAACGATGGACGTAGGCGCGGATCTGCTCGCTATGCAGGCGCATGTAGTCACTGGCCGCCACGACCGGTCCCGAGGTCCCGGCGAGCTGTCGCTCGACGAAGGACAGCCGCCTTTCCTCCTCCGGATGCAGCATGTTCCATCGATCCGTGTCCTGCCCGTCCCGCGCCAGCTCGTTGTAGCTGGTCACGCTCCAGACATCCGCCGCGACGGCGTGATCGTGCTCCAGCATCTCGGCCGCCGCGAGAACCTCGCGCAGGATCGCGCCGCTCCCCAGGAGCTGGACGCGCGGCGCATCCTCCATGCCGGATTCCCGAACGCGATACATACCTCGCAGGATCCCCTTCTCCACGCCCTCGGGCATGGGCGGCTGCGGATATTTCTCGTTCATCACGGTCAGGTAGTAGTAGATGCTCTCGTCATCGCGATACATCCGGCGCAGTCCGTCCTGGATGATCACCGCGAGCTCGTAGGCATACGCCGGGTCGTAGGACACGCAACTGGGGACCGTATTCGCCAGGACGTGGCTGTGTCCGTCCTGATGTTGCAACCCCTCTCCCGCCAGGGTCGTACGCCCGGCCGTCCCTCCCAGCAGGAAGCCGCGACACTGGATGTCCCCGGCCGCCCACAGCAGGTCCCCGACACGCTGGAACCCGAACATCGAATAGAAAATGTAGAAGGGGATCATGTGGACGCCATGATTCGAATACGCCGTCCCCGCAGCGATGAATGAGGCCGTCGCCCCGGCTTCGCATATTCCCTCCTGAAGGATCTGACCGTCCTTTTCCTCCCGGTAGTAGGCGATCTGATCCGAATCGACGGGCTCGTAGAGCTGGCCGACGGACGAATAGATCCCCAGACGCCGGAACATCCCCTCCATTCCGAAAGTGCGGGATTCGTCCGGAACGATCGGCACGATGTTTCGGCCGATCTTCTTGTCCCGAGTCAGGATCTGCAGGATCCGGACGGCCGCCATCGTCGACGACATCTCCCGGTCTCCGCTCCCCTTGAGCAGGGCATCGAACGCCGAGAGTTCCGGCACCTCCAGCACGGGCGCGCGGGTCCGGCGCGCGGGGAGATAGCCGCCGAGCGCCCGCCTGCGCTCGTGCAGGTACCGCATCTCGGGGCTGTCGGGTTCCGGAAGATAGAACGGAGCCTTTCCGATCTCTTCATCGGAAATCGGAATCCCGAAGCGATCGCGGAAGGCCCGCAATGCGGATTCTGCCATGTCGTGCATCTGGTGCGTGACATTCTGGCCTTCTCCCGCCTCACCCATGCCGTATCCCTTGACGGTCTTCGCCAGGATGACCGTCGGCTGGCCCGTATGCTCCATCGCCGCGGCGTAGGCCGCGTAGACCTTGTGGGG
>DRKE01000111.1 GCA_011051925.1 Deltaproteobacteria bacterium | reverse complement strand
TGAGGCGAACGCGCTCTGCATGGAGGCCTGTCCCCAGGTCTTTCGTGTCGAGGAAGACGATACCCTCACGATCCTGATGGAAGAGGTCCCCGAGGAGCTGCGGCCCCAGCTCCAGGAGGCGGAGCGGCTCTGTCCGCGTCAGGCGATTCGCATCGAGGGCTGACTCGATGGGCGCGAGCCGTCGGGCAAGTGCGCTGACGTGGGTTCGCGTTCGGGTCCGGATTGAAGTGGTACGAGGGCGTACGGTCGATCGATCGTGCGCCCTTGCTCATTCGGGTGAGGGGAGTGGATCGGAATGATCGGAAATGGGTGAATACGAGATCGAGCGGATGAAGCCCCTCGTCGAGCGATTCGACCGCCCCGACTGGGTCCGGCGGATGAATGCGATGGGGGATTCTGTCGGGGGTTCGGTGGTGGGTGCGCGGCGACTGGTCCCGATCGAGGTCGACGAGCTGATCGAAACCGCGGCCGGCAGTCTGGAACTCGATGCCGCGAAGGTCGGTGATTTCGGAGATCCGCATTGGCGCCGCCGCCTCGGCGCCCTTGTCGAAGGCATCGACGCCCTCGAGATGAACGTCGTCGGACGCTTGATGACGCGACAGGAATTGTTGAGGGCCCTGCGGACGAGGTTCCTGCTCGCGAGAGAATGGGATCGGGATCCGGACATCGCGCGGGAGCCGATCGAGGCGCCCGTGATCGTCACGGGACCGGCCCGTTCGGGGACCTCGATCCTTTTCGAACTGCTCTGGCTCGACTCGACCCTGCGCGGCCCCCTCGCGACGGAGGCGCTTCATCCCGTTCCCTTCTCGGACGAGGCCGCCCGGCTGGCGATGAGCGAGTGCGAGCAGGAGTTCTGGTCGGATGTCGCTCCGGAATTCGCCGCCATCCACGAACTCCGATCCGATCTTCCCGTCGAATGCGTGACTCTCACGACGCCGAGTTTCTGCGGCTCGCATTGGGGAATGATCGGTGTCGCGTCGATGGAAGTCGACATGGTGGAGACCTATGCCTTCGAGAAGCGGCTGCTCCAGGTCCTTCAGCATGCGGACGAGGCGCGCGACGTGGCCCCGCGGAACTGGCTCCTCAAGACGCCCGGGCATGTCATGACGATCGACCTCGTCTTCGAGACCTTTCCCGATGCCTGGGTCGTGATGACCCATCGGGACCCGGCGAAGACGATGCCGTCGACCGTGAGCACGACGGCGATCGTGCAGTGGATGCGGATGGATTCCGTCGACGTGCCGACGCTCGCGCGCATGATCGGCGTCGCGTTCAGTACCGCGCTCGATTCGGTCAGCGAACGGCGTGCGAGGGGGGATCTTCCGGAGCGCTTCGTCGACGTCCATTTCCAGAGTCTGCTGAAGGATCCGGTCGAGACCCTGCGCCGCGCCTATGACGCGATGGGGCGGACATTCAGCCGCGAGCACGAGGAGCGGATCCGACACTATCTGGCCGAGAAACCGCGCGGAAAATTCGGCGTCCATCGCTACACGCCGGAGGAATGGGGCTTCACGCAGGCGGAGATCCGGCAGAACCTCGCGGGCTATGTCGAGCGGGAAGGCATCGAACTCGAAAGCTAGAAGAAGTCCCGGGGATCGGGTCTGCGTCGAGGCGGGGGCGATCGGAACGAGTCCGACCGTCGAGTCGCCGCGTCGTCGTGATGTCGTCAGCCGCGCTGGCTCTCCGCCCCCCGTCCCGCTCCCGCGGATTCGACCCGAAGGGCCTCGGTCGTGAGCCGATCGGTATAGAAGGCGAGATGGTTCCGGATCGCGGACATCTGATCGAAAGGCGTCTCGTAGCTCCAGGCGATCCGCGTCGCCTCGGGATCGTCGCGCACGTCGTAGTAGCTGGCGTCTCCCTTGAAAGGACAGTGGGTCGAATGATCGCTTCTGGCGAGGCGGGTCATGCGGACATCCTCGCGTGGGATGTACACGACCGGCGGGTAGTGTCCCTCCCGAAGGAGCAGTCCGCGGGTCGTCTCGGCGAGAATCCGCCCGTCGTGCAGGACGCGCAGACCGATCGGTTGCGCGTCGATCTCGATCCGGTGCTCCGGAAACGCCTCCCATGCCATGGATCGCATCTCGTTCCCTCCCTCACGGTCCGCGCGCCGCGGTTTCCACGGGTTCGTGCCCGGGTCGGGAGCATACGGCCGGCGAGGAGAGGGGAACAGTCGTCGGGTCTCCTTCGGATTGGACGATTGAAACACGTTCTATTCTCTGCTTGACTGGTACGGGGTCCCTTTCGGAGGTTCGGGGGGCCTTTCGGTGTGGCCGTCCGACAAGCGGGGCCGCCGGCGCGAGTGGATGCCCGCGGATTTCCGGAGCGGGACACGGGAGTCCGCGAAGCCCGCGGCCCGGATGCCGGGAAGGGGTCGCAGGAATCCGGGGTGGAAGGGGGCGATGGACCAGATGGGCGGCGAGCGCGACGTGAACACGGCCGAGCGGGCGCTGACGGCGTCGCATACGCTCGAATACACCTACAAGCGCTCTCTCGGTCCGATCCTTTCGCGGTTCTTCACCGGCCTGCGCGATC
>DRKE01000110.1 GCA_011051925.1 Deltaproteobacteria bacterium | reverse complement strand
GGTTGGACATTTCAGGAGAAATGACCAATCCACCGCCACTCCGTAACCGATGACTCGACCTCAGTATGGCGGGCCGGCTGGGGTTGTCAATCACGTTTTCGGGGTGAATCGCGAGGGTTTGAAAACAGCGCAAAAACAGGAGGTTTTGTCGGTTTTCGAGAATCGGCAGAAAGGCTGGCGAGCGGCCGGGTCCGGCACGCTTCCGAGCGCCGGGGCGGCCCTGGATCGACGGCCGAAACCGACTCCGGTACGTTCGGGGCGTCCGGGAGGCCGGGTCGGGCACTCACCGGCTGCGACCCGGAGCCGGTGCGAGTCTGGCGGCCACGAGGCCCGACCGCGCCACACATCACCCGTGACCGGTGCGAGCCCGGCAGCGGCCGCCTGAGGGCCCGGAATCGCCTTGGAAACCAGACGCTTCGCCATCCGAACCTACGGCTGCCAGATGAACGTCCACGATTCGGAGAAGGTCTCCGGTCTGCTGCTCGAGTCCGGGTTCACGCCCGCCGGGGACGAGGCGGATGCCGATGTCCTGATCATCAATACCTGTTCGATCCGCGACAAGGCCGAGCACCAGCTGTACAGCGATCTCGGACGCCTGCGCGAATGGAAGGCCGAGCGCCCCGGACGCATCGTGGGGGTCGGGGGGTGCGTGGCCCAGCAGGTCGGCGCACGGCTGTTGAAGCGGTTTCCCGGGCTCGACTTCGTATTCGGGACCCACAACCTGCGGCATGTGCCCGGGATGCTTGCCCGCGCTGCCGAGGGGGCGCGTACGGCGCGGGTCGACGAGGACCGGAGCCTCGCGCGCTTCGATCTGCCCTCGGGACGCGCCGGGGGGGGACCGGGGCGTCGCTGGAAGGCCTTCGTCACGGTGATGGAAGGCTGTGACATGTTCTGCAGCTTCTGCATCGTTCCTTCGACGCGCGGTCGGGAGATCAGTCGGCCCGCCGCGGAGATCATCCGCGAGGTCCGTGCCCTGGCCGAGGAGGGGGTTCTCGAGGTCACCCTGCTGGGCCAGACCGTGAACGCCTACGGGCGCCACGACGTCCGCCGGGGGCGGGCCCGGTCGGAGGGCACGATGCCCTTCGCCGAACTCCTCGCCCGGCTCGACGAGGTCCCCGGGATCGAGCGGATCCGGTACACGAGTCCCCACCCGCTCTTCTTCGATGCGGATCTGATCCGGGCCCACCGTGAGCTGGGCAGTCTCTGTCCCCATGTCCATCTCCCGGTCCAGAGCGGCTCGGACCGGATCCTGGCCGCGATGCGGCGTCGCTACACGCGAGGGGCCTATCTCGAGATCGTGGCGGCCCTTCGCCGAGCGCGCGCGGACCTCTCCCTGACCTCCGATCTGATCGTCGGCTTTCCCGGAGAGACCCGGCAGGACTTCGAAGACACGTTGGCGCTGGTCCGGGAAGCGGGTTTCGTCGATTCCTTCAGTTTCAAGTACTCCCCCCGACCCGGCACGCCGGCTCGCGGGATGGAAGGCGAGGTTCCCCCGGAAGAAGCCCAGGCGCGATTGCGGGCGCTCCAATCCCTCCAGAAGGAGCAGACCCTGGCGTACCACCGGGGTCGGGTAGGGGAAAGGACTCAGGTCCTGATCGATGGAGAGAGCCGACGGGGCCCGGAGCAGGTCTCGGGCCGGGATCCCCAGAACCGTGTCGTCAATCTCGAGGTCGAAGGCGATCGTCCGATCGGCCCCGGCAGCCTCGTGCCGGTCCGGATCCGCGCGGCGACACCCCACTCGCTGCTGGCGGCGGTGGCCTGAACGGGTCGGACCCGGGCCCGGGCGCTCGTCCCCGCCCCGGAATTCACCTGATCTCGGGTGAAGTCGGTGGCCCGTCGGGCCGATGAGACGGGACGTGTCGACCCTTTGCGGGGCTCGGTGGGGCATTCGTTGCGGATGCCTGGGAGACCCGAGAGGCAGTCGTCCGTTCGAGGGGACATGGGCAAGGCTCGCATCCTGGCAGTCGATGATCAGCGCTATTTCCGAGAGCTCACCGAAGGGCTTCTCGGCGACGCGGGCTATGACGTGCAGACGGCGACCTCGGGCGAGGAGGCGCTGCATCTTCTCGAACGGGATGACTTCGACATCGTGCTGACCGATCTCGTCATGCCAGGGATCGACGGCTGTGAACTGGTGCGCCGGATCAAGGAACGCCGCCCGGAGCAGGACGTCATCATGGTCACGGGCGTGGTCGACGTGAAGACCGCGGTCGATGCGATGAAGCAGGGGGCCGTCGACTACATCCTGAAGCCCTTCGATCGGGATGCGCTCGTCGATTCCGTCGATCGCATCCTGAAGCAGCGCCGGCTCCGCGACGAACACGCTCGTCTGATGGAAGAGAATCTCGAGTTCATGGGGGTGCTCTCGCTCCTCGAGCGCGCGGTGGGTCTCTTCGGAACGCTGGCGGTCGATCCCCTGGCCGAGCGCCTGGTCGAGGGATTGTGCTTCGAGACACGGGCACAGACGGGCGTTCTCTGGGTCGCGGACCGCTTCGGGGGCAGGACCCTCCGGCTGGTCGGGGCTCGCGGCCTGGTCCGCGTCGACGGGGAGCCCGAGACCGTCGAGTTCGACGACTTCGTTTCGGCCTGGTGCCCGGGGCTCGAGGCGGGCCGATCGATCGTCGCGGCCCTTCCGGAGGATGCCAACGCGAGGGAGGCGCTCTACGTCCCGATTCGCGCCGGTGACGTCACGATCGGCATCGCCCGCCTGGCGGACAAGCTCGACGACGGGGCCTTCAGCGACTCGGATCGCGCGATGGCCGAGAAGGTATGCGAGTTCGGCGCGATCGCCCTCCAGAACGCGATGCGATTCCGTGCCCTGGAGCGTCGCTCCCTGCGCGATCCGGTGACCCGTGCCTACACCCGGGAGTTCTTCGAGGATGCCGTTCGCAACGAGATCCAGAAGTCCCAGCGATTCGGCCACCGTTTCTCGATCCTGCGAATCGAACCCGAGGATCTCGAGAAGGGATCCAGGCCCGATCCGGAGACGGACGCCTGGCGCGCCGACGAGGAACGGCTCGAGACCGCTCGGCTGATCTCGGGGGCGTTGCGCTCGACGGACCTGCTCGCCGAGAGCGACGACGGTGCCTTTCTCGTCCTGCTGCCCCAGACGGATGCCCTGGGTGCGGGAATCCTCGCCCAGCGCGTTCGGACGGCCATGACGTCCTCGCCCGACGCGGGAGCCGGGCTGACCGGGCGCTGTGCAACGGTGACGCATCCGGTCGATGGCAGTCAGCTCGAGGCGCTGCTGCGCGCCCTCGACGAGCGGGTGGCGGCTTCGCGATCGAGCCTGCTCGGCGCGCATCCGGATCTCCGCGCGTGTCCGACACCCGATTCCCTGATGGACCGGCTGCTCGAACTCGCGACGTCGGAAGCGGTCGAGACCGAGGGCCAGATCCTCCGCTTCGTGCTCGAAGACGTCGTCCGGCGCCCCGGAGACCGCGGAATCCTGATCCTGTCGCCGGGTTCGCGCTGGCTTCCCGACGTGCTCGAAACGCTCTACGAGATTCGCGGTCGGGAGACCCGTACGGAGATCGTCCTGCTGGGCGACGTAGCCGGGCAGGAAGACGCTTCACGGCTGACCTGCATCGCGAAATCGTCCCTCGACGTGCGGCGCCCCTTCCTCGTCTACTACGGCGAAGGCCCGGCCTACGCGATGGTGGGTTCGGCCGCGCCGCCGGCGACGACGGCGCGGATCTTCCAGACCGGAGACCGCGACCTCGTCGAACATCTGGCGTTCGAGCTCCAGCGGGAGCTGGGCATCCTCATCTCGGTCCGGGGAGGCGATTGAATCCCATGACCCCTCAATCGGTTCTCATCGCGGACTCGAACCACGGCCGCGCCCGGCGAGTGGCGAACGGGCTCGAGGCCTCGGGCCGGTCCAGCCGGATCGCCTCGCACGGCGCGGCGGCACTCGAGCTGGCGCTTTCCGAGCCGCCCGACCTGATCGTGGTCCAGACGGATCTGCCGCTCGTCGACGGGCAGAAGCTGGCCGAGATCCTTCGCGCGAATCCGAGGACACGATCCGCGCGATTCCTCTTCATCGGCGGCGAATCCCGACGTGCATCGGCGTTGGGGGGGGTCGGCGACGTCTTCGTGCCGGGTGAGGCCGAGAACGAGGAGATCCTCGACGCCGTCGAGTCCCTGCTCGACCGGCTCGAGCGGATCCGGCGCCTCGAGGAACGGGCGGACGAGGATCGGGATTTCGAAGGTCGGTTGTCGGAGCTCCGGCCTGCAGAGCTGCTGCAGATGCTCCACGATCGGGGAGCGACGGGGCGACTGACCCTGACCCCCGAGCTCGACGATGGCAGCTCCCCCAACGGATTCGTCCTGCTGGTCGATGGCGAGATCGATTCGGCCGTCGCTGGCTCGGTGCGCGGCGAGAAGGCGCTCTTCCGGATGTTGGACTGGGGGGCGGGCGAGTTCCATTTCGAGCAGACCCCGATCGTCGGCAGCGGTGAGATCCAGGCCTCCACCCGCGCGGTCCTTGCCGAGGGATTGCGACAATTGGAGGAATGGAACCGGCTCTCGCCCCGGTTGCCCCCTCTGGGTTCCCCCGTACGGCTCTGTGTCGATCGCGGCGAACTGCCCCAGCTCGTGCATCCGCTCACCCAGGAAGTGCTCGGTCTCATCGAGGAGGTCGAGCGTGTGGGCGATGTCGTCGACCAGTCCGTGAGGCCGGACTACCAGGTGCTGAGGACCCTCTTCACGCTCGAGGAGCGGGGCATCATCGAGTTCGGTCGTGCGCATATCGCGCCGACCCAGGCGCTCGGGCATGCACTCTTCAACGAGGCGCAATGCCGCCGGCTTCGCGGCTTTGCCCAGGCCGATGCCGGACAGGGTCGGCCAGCCGAGAGTGTCAAGCTGCTGGTGGCCGCGGCCAACGACACGGTCTCCCAACGCTTCGCGAGCCTGCTGCAGAAGGTGCCGGGGGCGGAGCTGGCGCCCCGATTCGAGCGCGGACGGGTCGGCCCCGATGGCCTGGAGACGATGGCTCGGATCGACGTCGACGGAGATTTCGGCATCGACCTGATCCATCTGCCGACGAGGCCGACCTTCGCGCCCCTCTGGGCCTTTGCCGGGCATCGGGCCCTCGGGACGATCTTCCTGCTCGACACCCGGGTCGGCGCGAGTACGGCCGAGGTCTCGCCGGTCGGAGAGGCCCTGGGCGATCGTTCCGACACGCGGACCTTCCACGTCGTCCTGCTCTCGGAGGGAGAACGACTCTCGCCCGACGAGATTCGCGACAACCTGTCCCTTCTCGATGACGCGAGCCTCTTCCTGTTGCCCTTCGTGCCCGACAAGGATCCGGGTTCGCTGCTGCGCAGCCTCTTCGCGAGGATCGTCCCGTGAGCCCCGAGTCGATGAAACGATTCTCCCTGCTCGTCGAGTTCAGCGATGAGGAACGCGAGGCGCTTTCGGAGATCCTCGAGGAAAGGAAGTTGCCGAACGGCAAGAGCGCCTTTCGGGAAGGCTCGGAGGGAGAGGGGCTCGTCTTCCTGGAGGACGGGCGACTCAAGCTGAAAAGCCGACGAACGGGGAGTGTCATAGGCAGCCTCGAAGCGCCCCAGCATCTCGGGACAGCCTCGCTCTTCTCCTTCGGAAAGCGCGAGGTCACGGCACTCGCGGATGGCCCCTGCACGATCTGGCTGCTGCCGCGGTCGGGCATGTCGCGCCTGCTCGATGACTCGCCACGGGCGGCGTATCGGCTGGCCGAAGCGATCGCGGGCGAGCTCGCCGGCCTCCTGCGGAGCGGTCTCGACGTCATGGCCGAGCAGGAAAACGACTGAGAGCCCGACGGACGCCCGCCCGCGGGTCCGTTCGGTTGACCCCCCGCAAGGCCGCCATTATCCTCCGCCCCCAACCAGAGGGGTGGAGACCTGCCGATGAGCCAATCCGAGATCCGCGAGGGCCTAACGTTCGACGACGTCCTCCTGGTGCCCGCGGCCTCGGAAGTCCTGCCTCATGAGGTCGATCTCCGGACCCGGTTCACGACCGAGATCGAGTTGAACACGCCGCTGGTCTCCGCGGCCATGGACACGGTCACCGAACACGAGACCGCGATCTGCATGGCCCGCAACGGCGGGATCGGCATCGTCCACAAGAATCTCTCCGTCGCCGACCAGGCCGCCGAGGTCGACAAGGTCAAGCGCTCCGAGTCGGGCATGATCGTCGACCCGATCACGATGCGGCCCGAACAGCCGATCCGCGAAGCCCTCGAGGTGATGAGTCGCTTTCGGATCTCCGGGGTGCCCGTCACGCGGGACGGGAAGGCCGTCGGAATCCTGACCAACCGCGATCTGCGTTTCGTGAAGGACGTCAGCGCCGAGATCTCGACGGTGATGACGCGCGAGAATCTGGTGACCGTCCCGCCTGGAACGACGATGGCCCGGGCGCAGGAGCTGCTCCACCAACACCGGATCGAGAAGCTGCTGGTCGTGGACGATGCCGGCATGCTCTGCGGGCTGATCACGATCAAGGACATCGAGAAGACCGAACGCTACCCCGATGCCTGCAAGGACGATTTCGGCCGACTGCGCTGCGGCGCGGCGATCGGCGTCGGGGAGGACCGGCTCGTGCGGGCCCAGGCGCTGGTCGATGCCGGAGTCGACGTGGTCGTCGTCGACACCGCTCATGGTCATTCGGCGGGCGTGCTCGAAACGATTCGCGAGATCAAGAGCCATTTTCCCTCGCTCTCGCTCGTGGGCGGAAACGTCGCCACGGCCGAGGGGGCCGAGGCCCTGATCAAGTCCGGCGTCTCGGCGGTCAAGGTCGGTGTCGGGCCGGGCTCGATCTGTACGACGCGCGTGGTGGCCGGGGTGGGCGTTCCACAGTTCACGGCGATTCGCGACGCCTCCGAGGTCGCCAGCCGATCGGGGGTGCCCGTGATCGGGGATGGCGGGATCAAGTATTCCGGGGATGTCGTGAAGGGGCTTGCCGCAGGGGCGGCGACGATCATGATCGGCTCGCTCTTCGCCGGGACGGACGAATCGCCCGGAGAGGTCGTGCTCTTCCAGGGACGTTCCTACAAGGTCTATCGGGGAATGGGTTCGCTCGGTGCGATGGCCGATGGCAGTCGGGATCGGTATTTCCAGTCCGGGGTGGAGAGCGACAAGCTCGTGCCGGAGGGGATCGAAGGGCGCGTGCCCTATCGGGGCAGTCTGTCCCAATCCCTCCATCAGCTCTATGGCGGCCTGCGTTCGGGAATGGGCTACTGCGGTGCGCCCGACCTCGGTGAGTTGCGCAGGCACGCCCGCTTCGTCCGGATCTCGTCGTCGGGTCTCCAGGAGAGCCATGTCCACGACGTGATCGTGACCAAGGAGGCTCCGAACTACCGCCTCGAATGAGCCGGCCAGATCATTCCGTTCGACCGGCCGAAGCGTCCGTCCTCCTTTCCGGATCCCCGCAAACCATCCCCGATCGACTCCCCCCGGTCGATCGGGCCATCAGGCCGAGGACCACCCCCTCATGTCGTCTCGTCCCTCCGCAGAACACTCGCGGATCCTGATCCTCGATTTCGGGGCGCAGTACTCCCAGCTGATCGCACGGCGCGTTCGCGAGGGGCACGTCTACTGCGAGCTGCATCCCGCGGACATGCCGTTGTCCGCGATCGAGGAATTCAAACCCGACGGCATCATCCTGTCGGGCGGGCCGAGTTCGGTCCTGGATCACGATTCGCCCGACCTCGATCCGGGCGTGCTCGAACTCGGCGTGCCGATCCTCGGGATCTGCTATGGGCTGCAGCTGCTCGTCCATCGGCTGGGCGGCCGGATCGAATCCGCCGACGATCGGGAGTACGGGCGGGTCCGACTCAAGATCGAACGGCCCGATCCGCTCTTCGAGGGCCTCGCGGCGGACGCGGAACACGTCGTCTGGATGAGCCATGGGGATCGCGTCCTGGGGCTGCCGGAGGGGATGCGCGTCATCGCGAGTTCGGGCGGTTCTCCCTTCGCCGCCGTGCGATCGGAGCGATCTCCCTTCTGGGGCGTGCAATTCCATCCCGAGGTCGTCCATACGGAGGGCGGGACCCGGATCCTGGAGAATTTCGTCCATCGGATCTGCGGTTGCGCGCCTTCCTGGACAATGGCCTCCTTCGCCGAACAGGCGATCGCCTCGATCCGGGCGCAGGTGGGTTCGGGTCGGGCCGTCTGCGGGCTCTCGGGTGGGGTCGACTCCTCGGTCGCCGCGGCCCTGGTCCATCGGGCGATCGGGGACCAGCTGACCTGCATCTTCGTCGACCATGGCATGATGCGGAAGAACGAGCGGGAGGAGGTCGAGGGGCTCTTCCGGGAAACGCTCGGCGTGCGTCTGGTTTCCGTCGATGCCTCGGAGCGTTTCCTCTCGGCACTCGCGGGTGTCTCGGATCCCGAGAAGAAGCGCAAGATCATCGGCAATCTCTTCATCGAGGTCTTCGAGGAAGAGGCCGCCCGCATCGGCGAGGTGGACTTCCTGGTCCAGGGGACCCTCTATCCCGATGTGATCGAAAGCGTGTCGGTCAAGGGCAAGTCCGTCACGATCAAGACCCACCACAACGTCGGGGGGCTGCCGGAGGAAATGTCCCTGGCGCTGGTCGAACCCCTGCGTGAACTCTTCAAGGACGAGGTCCGTGCCGTCGGCCGGGAGCTCGGATTGCCCGCCCGCGTCCTGGGGCGTCATCCCTTTCCCGGGCCGGGCCTGGGGATCCGGATCCTCGGCGAGGTCACCCGCGAGCGGCTCGAGCCCTTGCGTGAAGCCGACGCGATCATGATCGAGGAGATCCGGGCGGCGGGACTCTACGACGAGATCTGGCAGGCGCTCACGGTCTTTCTGCCCGTCGAATCGGTCGGGGTGATGGGCGACTCCCGGACCTACGAGAATGTCGTCGCCGTGCGCTGCGTGACGTCGACCGATGCGATGACGGCGGATTTCGCGCATCTTCCCCACGAGGTCCTGGCGCGGATCTCGAACCGCATCATCAACGAGGTCAGTGGCATCAACCGCGTGGTCTACGACATCTCGAGCAAGCCGCCCGCCACGATCGAATGGGAGTAGGCCGTGCCGGCACCCTTCGTTCATCTCCATCTGCATACGCAGTACTCGCTGCTCGACGGCGCGATCAAGCACAATCCGCTCTTCGAGCGCGCGAAGGGCGCGAACATGCCGGCGGTCGCGCAGACCGATCACGGCAACCTCTTCGGGACGATCGAATTCTACGAGAAGGCGCGCGCCAACGGCGTGAAGCCGATCATCGGATGCGAGGTCTATTTCGCCGGGGGGTCGCGCTTCGATCGGGAGAAGAAACAGCGCGCCGAGACCGGCTTCGACGCGATCAACCATCTGCTGCTCCTGGCGATGGACGCCCGGGGCTACCAGAACCTGATGATGCTGGTTTCGAAGGCCTACCTCGAGGGCTTCTACTACAAGCCGAGGATCGACTGGGAACTGCTCGAACGGCATCACCAGGGATTGATCTGCACTTCGGGATG
Source organism: Deltaproteobacteria bacterium (assembly GCA_011051925.1). Taxonomy (GTDB): domain Bacteria; phylum Myxococcota_A; class UBA9160; order UBA9160; family UBA4427; genus UBA4427. The sequence goes on along the minus strand of DRKE01000110.1, from coordinate 2,867 downwards.
TCTTTCCGCGCCGGTTCCACGCGCGATCCTGGCGAATGAGCCCGACGGTGCCTGGACCCTGGCGGAGGATTTCTCGCGGCTCTTCGGGGACCGCTACTACCTCGAGATCCAGCGGCACGGGATTCCCGCACAGGAGGTCGTGAACCAGGAGCTCCTGAAGATGCATCACGATCTCGGCATTCCGCTGGTCGCGACGAACGACGCGCACTATCTCGAGGAACACGATCATGACGACCATGACGTGCTGCTCTGCGTCGGGACGGCGGCCAACGTGAGCGACGAGAAGCGTTTCCGCTTCGATGGTCATGGTTTCTTCGTCAAGGACGGAGACGCCATGCGCGAGGTCTTCCACGACATGCCACAGGCGGTCGAGGCGACCCTCGAGATCGCGGAACGCTGCGACGTCGAGATCCCGATGGGCGACTATCACATGCCCGACTACCAGGTGCCCGCCGGCAAGAGCCTGGACGAGGTCATGGAGGAGCAGGCCTGGTCGGGGCTGCGGGCGAAGCTCGGGATGGAGCCCGACGAGCCCTTCGAGGGGGACCGGAAGGTCTACGTCGAACGCCTCGAGCACGAACTCGGCGTGATCCGGAAGATGGGGTTTCCGGGCTATTTCCTGATCGTCGCGGATTTCATCAACTACGCGAAGGCGAACGGCATCCCCGTCGGTCCGGGACGCGGGAGTTCGGCCGGCAGTCTCGTCGCGTACGGCATGAACATCACGAACGTCGACCCGATCGAGTACGACATCATCTTCGAGCGCTTCCTGAACCCCGAGCGGATCTCGATGCCCGACATCGACGTCGATTTCTGCATGCGCGGTCGGGAGCAGGTGATCCGCTACGTGGCGGAGAAATACGATGGCGAGGTTCCGGAGGGGGATTCGCTCGAGGGGCGCTATGACCGGATGAAGGTCGCGCAGATCGTCACTTTCGGGACCCTGCAGGCGAAGGCGGCGATCCGCGACGTCGGACGGGTGCTCGGGATGTCCTACGGCGACGTGGACCGGATTGCCAAGCTCGTGCCCGAGGTCCTCGGGATCAAGCTGAAGGACGCGATCGATCAGTCTCCGGAGATCCGGAACCTGATGGAGACGGACGGGCAGGTTCGGCGACTGCTCGAGACTGCGATGAATCTCGAGGGCATCACCCGCCACGCTTCGAAGCATGCGGCCGGGGTGGTCGTGGGAACGAAACCGCTGATCGAGATGGTTCCCCTCTACAAGGATCCGAAATCCGGCGACGTGATGACGCAGTACAACATGAACTGCGTCGAGAAGATCGGATTGATCAAGTTCGATTTCCTCGGTCTGAAGACGCTGACCCTGATGGCCGACGCGGAACGCATGATCCGGCGCAAGCCGGGCTTCGAGTCCTTCGACGTGAACGCGATCCCGATCGACGATCCGGCGACCTACGAACTCCTCTGCGAAGGCGACACGGAAGGCGTGTTCCAGGTCGAGTCGTCGGGGATGACCGATCTCGTGCTGAAGCTGAAGCCCGCGAATTTCCGGGAGATCATCCCGCTGGTCGCGCTCTACCGCCCCGGCCCCCTGCAGTCGGGCATGGTCGACGATTTCGTCGCCCGGAAGACCGGCCAGAAGAAGATCGAATACCTGCATCCGATGATCGAGGACCTGACGAGAGAGACCCTCGGCGTCATCGTCTATCAGGACCAGGTCCTGCAGATCGCCCAGAAGATGGCGGGCTACAGCCTCGGGGAAGCCGACCTGCTGCGGCGCGCGATGGGAAAGAAGAAGGCCGAGGTGATGCAGGAGCAGCGAGAGCGTTTCGTCTCCGGCTGCGTCGCCAACGGCATCGACGGGAAGGAGGCCGGGCGCGTCTTCGACCTGATCGTCGAGTTCGCCGGCTACGGCTTCCCGAAGGCGCATTCGACCGCCTATGCCTACATCACCTATCAAACGGCCTACCTGAAGGCGAACCATCCCGCCGAGTATCTGGCCTCGGTTCTCACGATCGAGTCGGCCAACCACGACCGTCTTTCCCGCTACATCGCGCATGTCCGGGAAAAGGCGATCGAGATCCTTCCCCCCGATGTCAACGAATCCGAGCGGGATTTCGGCGTCGTCGACGGTGCGATCCGATTCGGGTTCGGGGGGATCAAGAACGTCGGGGCCGGAGCGATCGAGACGATCCTCGAAGCGCGTCGGGAGGGGGGGGCCTTCGAGAGCATCTTCGACTTCGCGAGCCGGGTGGACGGGCGCAAGGTCAATCGACGCGTCGTCGAGGCGCTCGTGAAATGCGGCGCCTTCGATTCGATCCATCCCAGCCGGGCGTCCGTCTGGGCGTCGATCGACTCCGCCCTCGAGCGGGCGGCCTCGATGCAACGCGATCGGGCGGTGGGACAGGAAAGCCTCTTCGGCGACCTGTCCGGGGGCAGTGGACTCGACTCCCCGAAGCTGATCGAGACGGCGGATTGGAGCGAGCGGGAGCGCTTGAGCCATGAGAAGGAGCTGCTGGGTTTCTACGTGACCGGTCATCCCCTGGGCAGCGTGGCCCCCTTGCTGGCCCGATTCGCGGACACGACCTCGCGGCAGGCCGCGGAGCTCTCGAAACGCGAGATCCGGGCGGGTGGGTTGCTGACGGGGCTGCGGGAGACCCGTACGAAGCGGGGCCAGCGGATGGGATTCGGTACGCTCGAGGACCTCGAGGGCAGTTTCGAACTCGTGATCTTCTCGGAACCCTACGAGCAGCACGTCGGCCTGCTTCGCGCCGCGAAGGACGAAATGACGACCGACGGCGAGCGGGGTCCGATCCCCCTGATCGTGCACGGCACGCTCGAGGAGGGGGATCCGCCCAAGATCCTGGTCCGAGACGTGATCCGTCTCGACGAGGCCGAGCAGC
>DRKE01000109.1 GCA_011051925.1 Deltaproteobacteria bacterium | reverse complement strand
GACATGCCTTCCTCTTCCATTGATTGGGGAAAGCTGGCCGTCGCGGGAATCCCCGCCGAGATGGGCAGCCCGACAGGACATCGCAGGGGATCCGCAAGCGGCCTTCCAAGCCCGGGCCGCGGTGGTTCTCCGCCTGCCCGACCGTTTCTCTTCATCGCCGATGGCATGCGATTCGCAGGGAAATCCGCCCGGACCCGATGCCAGCCCCCTTTTTCTTCTCCAGCGAGAGGCCGACCCCCATGAAGAACCTCGATCGACAGACCTTCCGTCAGCCCCGCGCGGCCCTCCCGCTCGTCACCGCCCTTCTCCTGCTTCTGCCCGGGCTTGCCGGCGCAACGCCCTTCTTCCAGCTCGACATCGAGCCCGGCGACATGCAGGGCAACTTCAACGTGCCCCGATTCACGCTCCGGAACATCTCGACAGCGAGCGAGGAGATCGTTGGCTTCTCGATCACGATCGGCGATTCGGATGCCTGTTTCTTCGACTTCGTCGCCGGTCCCGATTCAGCACCGATGGGCGAGCCCGGGCATTTCTCGAGCGAGATCCGGACGGGCGCGCGACTCGCAACGGGGGACCGCACCAATGACCGTTCAGGCGGAGACCTGATCGCGTGGGTCTTCGACGACTTCCAGGTCTCGGAAGCCCTCGTCTTCCAGGTGGACATCGATCCGATGAGTGCGCTCGACGGCGGCGATCAGTCGGTCGATGCCCGCTACGCCTTCGCCAACAACGGCACCGCGGCGAACTCGGCCATCCAGGTCCTCTTCTCGAACGGCGCCAGCGCGAGACAGGTCTTCCAGGACAGCAACGACCTCCCGCCCAAGGCCTTCCGCTTCACGGGCGAAGGACGGCTTCCCGTCGAGTCGATCGGATCGCTTCCTCCGATCCAGACCGCGCCGCCCGTCCCGGAACCGACGGCGGCTCTCCTCTTCGGTTTCGGGTTCCTGGCGGTCGCGACGCGACGCCCCCGCGATCGCGCGGCCTGAGCCCCGGGCAGGCCCACCTCCGGAAACACACCACCGACGGCCGGCAGCGCATCCGCCCTCGGGACCCGCGCCTGCCAAAACTTCGGTCGCCGGCTATTTTCCGCCGCGACTCACGTTCGAAGAGGGGAAATCAGGATGGCGACCTTCGGTCTTCTGGTAGGGGGCGGACCGGCCCCGGGAATCAATGGTGTCATCCGTGCCGCCACCCTTGCCGCCGAACGCCGCAACTGCCGGGTGATCGGCATCCTGCAGGGTTTCGAACGATTGATGAAGGGAGAGACCGATCAGGTCGTCGAGCTCGATTCCGATGTCGTCGCCCGGATCCACGAGCAGGGCGGTTCGATCCTGCGCACTTCCCGCGCCAACCCGACGCGTGACGCCGCAGACCTCGAACGGGTGGTCGGAACGCTCGGCGGACTCGGAATCGATCACCTGGTCTCGATCGGTGGCGATGACACCTGTTTCTCGGCGAAGACCGTCGCGGCGGCGGCGGGAGATCGGCTGCATGTGGCCCATGTTCCGAAGACGATCGACAACGATCTTCCCCTTCCCCCCGGCATTCCGACCTTCGGCTTCGAATCCGCCCGGGCGACGGCGACGGGCATCCTGACCGCGCTGCAGGAAGACGCGCGCACGGCCTGGCGCTGGTACATCGTCGTGTTGATGGGCCGCAATGCCGGACATCTCGCCCTCGGTTCGGCCAACTCCGCCGGCTCGGCCCTCGCGGTCGTCGCGGAGGAGTTCCGGGGCCGATCCATCCGACTCGACCAGATCGCCCGCATCATCGAGGGGACCATCCTCAAGAGCGCGGCCCAGGGTCGTCCACACGGCGTGGTCGTCCTGGCCGAAGGGCTCGGCGAATGCCTCGACCCGACCGATCTCGCGGAGATCGCCGATCTGCCTCGCGACGAACATGGCCATCTCCGCCTGGCCGAACTGCCCCTCGGCCAGCTCGTTCGGGATCGCGTCCGCGCGGGACTCGATGAACTCGGGATCCGGACGACGACGATCGTGAAGGATGTCGGATACGAACTCCGCTGCGTCCCGCCGAACGCCTTCGACCAGGACTACACCCGGGATCTCGGAGCCGGTGCCGTCGAAACGCTGCTCGCCGGAACCGCGAACGTGATGATCACCCGCCAGGGCCAGCGGATCGTTCCCATCCCCTTCGACGAGATTCTCGATCCCGAGACGGGCAAGACGAAGGTGCGCATGCTCGACGTGGAAACGGACGCCTTCCGCGCAGCGATGGCCCTGCAGACCCGCCTTTCCCCGGCCGATCTCGACGACCCCGTCCTCGGTCCGAAGCTCGCCGCCGCGAGCCGCCTCGATCTCGCCGACCTGAAGAAGCGATTCGCCTGAACGCGCCCCACTGGCCGCGCATCGCCGATCAGGTCGGCAGGTTCCCGACCCAGGGCGAAAGCAGCTGCACGAGCGTGTAGCTGACGCCGCCCACCAGCGCTGCGGCGAAGAGTCCCACCGCCAGGGGCCGCATGCCGAGCCCGCGCAGGCGGGTGAAACTCGTGCCGAGTCCGACCGCCGCCATCGCCACGGCGAGACAGAGGGTCGCGATCTTCGTCGCCCCTTTGATCAGGGCCGACCAGGCCTCGGGGCTGAGCAATCCGAAGGGTCGATCCCCGAGATCGCCCAGCGTCCGGAGCAGACTCATCGCGAGGAACCCGAAGACGAACATCGGAATCGCCGCCTTGATCTGGGAGCGGATCGAACCCGTGGCCCGGGCGCGATTCGCATGGAAGGCCATCAGCGGGATCACGACCAGCATGAACATGTTGCGCTGGAGCTTGGTCACCGTCGCGGCATCGAGCGCATCGGGCGTGCCGTACTGCGCGAGGTAGACCATTCCGGCGCCCGCGACCTGGGACGTGTCGTGGATCGCGGTTCCCATGAAGAGACCGACGAGCGTCGGATCGGCCCCGAAGAGTTGATGACCGAGATAGGGATAGACGACCAGCGCCATCAACCCGAAAACCGTGATGCAGCCGACGGCATAACTCACCTCGTCGTCGCTCGCTTCGATGACGGGCGCCATCGCGACGATCGCCGAATTGCCACAGATCGCCGTCCCGACGGCGATCAGGGTCGCGAGCCGCGGGGGAAGACCGAGCGCCGCTCCGATCCGCGTCACGAAGAAGAGCGCCGTCGCGATGCAGCAGACCACGATCGGCAATGCAGCGAGACCGATCGCACCGGTCGCGGCGAGACTCAGGCGGATCCCGAGAAGCGCCACGCCGATCCGCAGCACCTTCTTGAGCGCCAGTTCGAGTCCGGCCTCGTAGACGTCTGGCAGCCCGATGGCGTTCCGGATCAGCAAGCCCAGAAGAATGGCGACGAGGATCGGTGAGAGCGGCGATTTCTCGAAACCGAGCGCGGCGGTCGGTAGATCGGCGAGCAATCGGCCGGCCATCGCGATCAGCAAGGCGAGTGCGAGGCCCGGAAGGGTGGCACCGACCAGCCCGAAGAAGTGGTTTCCCCGCCGCTGCCAGGGTGCCCAGCTCTCCCGTTCAGCATCGGTCTCGGCGGGCCCGAGCCAATCCGGAGCCCCCTCGAGGCTGTCGAGCCAATGAAAGAGCTCGGGGTTCTTGTACGGATCGCCGAGACCCGCCGCGGGTTGGACCTTTTCCATCGCCTGCCGCGACTACCCGATCTTGCCCTGGAAGAGCGAGATCATGTCATAGATCAGCGCGGGCCGATCGTTGCCGACGACATGAACAGCCGCCTCCTGTTCGACGCGTGTGCCCTTCCTGCCCGCCTCGACCGAGACCAGCCGATAGCGCGCATGGATCTTCGATCCGGCGGGCACGGG
>DRKE01000108.1 GCA_011051925.1 Deltaproteobacteria bacterium | reverse complement strand
CGGTCCAGGCGATGGCGTCGATCGGAACTTCGATTCTCGGCTTCGTCGTGGCCGGTTCCCTTTTCCGCGCCTTCTTTCCCATGGGCCGTCGCATTTCGGCGGGAGACCCGCTGGCTTCCGAGGAGCGGAGCTGATGGCGGATGCTTCGGTCTTCGATCGGATTTCCGGGAAGCTCGAGGAAGTGACTTCGTTCAACCGGCTCGAGGCGCGGGGAACCCTCCGGATCGCACTCAAGCAGTCGGGGCTCGATGCGAAGGCCCTGTCGCCGGAGCAGGTCCGGGTCGTCATCGAGCGTGTGTTGCCCCAGCATCTCCGGGATCGCGGGATCGAGGATGTCGAGCAGGTCTGTCGGATCCTGGTGGCCCATGTACCCCGGAACGAAGATTTCGATTCGGCGGACTCTCCGGAAGCGATCTTCTCGAGGCTGGGTTCCCGGTAGCGGGTTCCGGAGATCCGTCATCGATCGTCGTGGGAGGGGGGCATCCGCGCCACCTCGAGATCGAGGGGCAGGACCTCGCGGGCGCGGACGTGGATGACGCCATCGACCCGTTGGAGTGGCCCCGCGATTTCGAGCAACGTCGCCTGGTGGAGGGGGATCCGGAAGCGATCGACGATGTCCGGTGTGAGAACGGCGTTGGAAAGTCCGGTTTCGTCTTCCAGCGTGACGAAGCAGAATCCCTTCGCCGATCCCGGTCTTTGTCGGACGATCGCGTGGCCGGCCGTGCGGACGAGGCTTCCATCGGGGGTTTCCCGGAGCTGCCGGGCCGAAAGGATGCCGCGCCGAGCGAGACGCTCGCGCAGATGGGCCATGACGTGGACTCCGGTCGTGAGGCCAGCGAGACGGTAGTCGGCCAGGGTCCGTTCGAGCGGGGTCATCGCGGGGAGCGGTGGGTCCGGCATGCATTCTTCCCGGACGGGGGAGGTCCGTTCCCGTGTTCCCGCCTCCCGCATCGGGGTCGGAGGGGCTTCGACCCCGGATCCCCCGCTCGGGCGGGCGATCGCCCGTCCGGCAAAGAGCGAACGGGGATCGCGCTCGAGGGCAGCGACCTGCCAGAGGGCATTCCGGCGGGACGTTGAAGCGCCCTCCAGACGGGCGAGCGCACCGAGTTCCGCCAGGCGATCGAGTTCGTCCCGGTCGGGGGCGACCCGGCGGACGAAATCGCCGAGGTTGCGGAAGGCTTCTCTCCCTCGTTCCCGGACGATCCGTTCTGCGGTTCTTCGCTTCAGGCCGCCGACCGCATCGAATCCGATGCGAACGGCGGGCGGTTTCCTCCGCCCTGTTTTCCGCCGGCCCTCCGGTAGGGAATCCGGAGCGGGACCTTTCGCATGGTCCTCGAGATCCGCCTGCTGCTTCGAGAAGACGACATCGACGGGCCGGATCTCGACGCCATGGCGCCAGGCGTCCTGGACGAGTGTCGCGGGACTGTAGAAACCCATCGGCTGGGCCCGGAGCAGACCCACCAGGAAAGCGGCTGGATGATGTCGCTTGAGGTAGGCCGAGGCGTAGGCGATCAGGGCGAACGAAGCCGAATGGGATTCGGGAAAGCCGTAGAGGGCGAAGGAGGTGATGTGGAGGACGATCTCGTCCTCGGCCTGCTTCGGAAAACCCCGGGCACGCATGCCCGCACGCAGACGCGCTTCGACCTTCTGCATGCGTTCGGCCGAACGTTTGAAGCCCATCGCCCGGCGAAGCTCCTCGGCCTCGCCGCCGCTGAAACCGGCGGCGGTCATGGCGATCCGCAGCAGTTGTTCCTGGAAGATCGGGACGCCGAGGGTGCGCTCGAGAATGGGGCGAAGGGATTCATGGGGATAGGTGACGGGTTGGCGACCGGCTCGGCGTTCGAGGTAGGGATGGACCATCTTGCCGACGATGGGGCCGGGGCGGATGATGGCGATCTCGACGACGAGGTCGTAGAAGGTCTTCGGTTTGAGTCGTGGGAGGGTCGCCATCTGGGCACGGCTTTCGATCTGGAAGACCCCGATGGTGTCGGCGCGACGCATCATGGCGTATGTCTCGGGGTCGTCCACGGGCAGTCGCGCGAGATCGACGGTCCGGCCTTCGTGGCGACGGATGAGGGGAAGCGTTTCTTCGAGGGCCGAAAGCATGCCGAGCCCGAGCAGGTCGATCTTGATGATGCCGAGATCGGCGCAATCCTCCTTGTCCCACTGCACGATACGTCGATCGGCCATCGTCGCGGGTTCGATCGGAACGACCTCGTCGAGGCGGCCCGCGGCGATCACGATCCCGCCGCTGTGCTGACCGAGATGGCGCGGGAGTCCCTGGACGGCGCCGATCAGATCGACCCAATGCTGCACGTCGGGAGAACCGGGGTCGAGCCCCGCCTCTCGCAAGCGATCCCGGAGCGTGTGGTCGGCATCCGGGAAATCGAGACGGGCGACGAGCTTCGAGAGGCGCCCGATCGCCTGGGGATCCATGCCCAGGACCTTGCCCATCTCGCGAACGGCCATCTTCGCCCGGTAGGTGATGACGTTCGCCGTCATGGCCGAACCCGAATGGCCGTATTTCGAGAAGACGTATTGGATGACCTTCTCGCGCTGTGGGCCCGAGGGCAGGTCGATGTCGATATCCGGCCATTCGCCACGTTCTTCGGAGAGGAAGCGCTCGAAGAGGAGCTCCATGCGGATGGGATCGACAGCGGTGATGCCCAGGACATGGCAGACCGCGCTATTCGCAGCCGAACCCCGGCCCTGACAGAGGATTCCCTCGCTCCGTGCGAAGCGGGCGATGTCCTCGACGATGAGGAAATAGCCGGCGAGGTCGAGTTTCCCGATGATGCCGAGTTCGTGTTCGAGTTGTCTCGCGACGCGGGGATCGGGCCGGTCGCCATGGCGTTTTCGCGCTCCGAGACGGACGAGTTCACGGAGGCGGCCCATCGGGGTCTCACCCGGGCGGAGGGGATATTCGGGGAAGCGGTATTCGAGGTCGTCGAGGGTGAACTCGCAGCGTTCCGCGATGGCCCGGGTCGCGGAAATCCAATCGGGGCGATCGGCGAAGCGCCGCGCGATTTCTTCGCGGGAATGAAGATGCCCTTCTCCGTTCGGGGCCAGGAGTCTTCCTGCCGTGTCGAGGGTGCGTCGTTCGCGCAGGCAGACGAGGGCGTCGAGGAGTCGACGGTCCCGGGGACGAGCGCAGCGGACATCTCCCGAGGCGACGATCCGGACGCCATGGGCTTCCGCCATCGCGGCGGCGTGGCGACCGATCCGTTCCCTGCCGCGATCGAGAAGGCGCGCGACGTCGACCGCGAGCCGATCGCCGAAGAGGCCCTTCGCCCGTTCGAGCAGGGCGGGATGGAGTCGTTCGTCGCCCCGGATCAACACGCTCCAGTGTCCGGCATGGGCCTCGACCTCTTCCCAGGTCACCCGGATCCGATTCCGGGCACGGGGATCGCGCGCCTCGAGGGTCTTGTCGCGGCGTGCGTGGGCCAGGCTGAGCAGGCGACACAGACGTCGCCAGCCCTGGGCCGATTCGACCAGCAGCAGGAGACGGCCGGAGGGCGGGGCCGGCATTCCCCGGGCGTCGTCGGAGGCGGGGCGATGGTCCGGTCGGGACGGTCGTTCGGGACCCACGGCGATCTCGGCCCCGAACAGGGGCCGGAGCCCAGCTGTCCGGGCCGCACGATGGAAGCGGGGCGCGCCACTCACGCCCTCGCGATCGGCCAATGCGAGGCACGGGTATCCGAACTCGGCTGCGGCGGTGACGAGATCTTCGGGATGGCTGCAGGCTTCGAGGAAGGAGAAGGCACTGCGCGTGCGCAGCTCGACGTAGTCCCGGGCAGGGTCCCGAGTCGGGTTTCGTGCGGTACCTTGCGGCTTGAGCGAAGGGAGGGTCATGCCGGATTTTCGCCTTCTTTTCACCTTTCCTCAATCGGCTTTCGATCCATCCGCCGGGACGGGTCGATCACGCGGATCCGCGACGCGGATCCATCACGATCGCCCCGAACCACGAAAAAGAGGGACATGACGCCGTCGAGAACCGCTCTCATCGTCGATGACGAGGATCCGCTCCTGCGACTGATGGCTCGCGTGCTTGAACGGGCCGGTTATCGCGTCTGGACGGCTGCCGATGGCGTCGAGGCCTTCCGCCTCTTCACGGAGCATGTGGACGAGATCGATCTGGTCCTGCTCGATGTGGTCCATCCGCCCGGGGGGGGTGCGGCGGAACTGTTGCCCCGCCTCCTCGAACGGCGGCCCGATCTCGACGTGATCCTGACGAGCGGCGATTCGCTTCCCGAAGCGCTGGAGGAGACGCGCGCGTCGATCGGCGGACGCTACCTGCGAAAACCCTTCGTTCCGAAGACGCTTCTTCGCATGCTCGAAGAGGGTCATGGGCGGGATTCCGGCGCCCGCCTCACGGGATCCGGAGCGGCCTGAATGGCTTCGGTGATCGTCGTCGGAGGCGGGCTCGCGGGGCTGGTCGCTGGCATGCGACTGCAGCGGGCGGGCCACGAGGTCGAGATCATCGAGGCGGCAGCGGCGGCGGGCGGTCGACTCCGACCGCTCGAAACAGACGAAGGTCCCCTGGCGCCCGCGGTCGGCGAGATCGGCTGGGGCGACGCGAACCTGCGTGCGTTGGTGGCAGGGCTCGGTCTCGAGCCTTCGGGCGAAGCGGGGGCCTCACGGGCGCATGCGCTCGTGCTGGGGGGACGTCTGCATCGCCCGCCGCCGCTGCGCCCCTCCGAATTCCTCTTCCCGCGCCTTTCCCCCCGGATGGATCGGCCGATCGATGCGGTCTTCCGCCGACCGCCCCGCTGGCGCGATCGGCAGGTTCTGGTTCGTGCGCTCTGGGATT
>DRKE01000107.1 GCA_011051925.1 Deltaproteobacteria bacterium | reverse complement strand
TCGAAAGGCTTTCGTCCCTCGGCGAGGATCTCGATCTCGCCATGACGACCAACGCGAGTCTGCTGCCGCGCTTCGCGAAGGCCCTTTCGAAGGCCGGTCTCCGGCGGGTCACGGTTTCCCTCGACAGCCTCGATCCCGACGTCTTCCACGCGATGAACGGCAACCGCTTCGACGTCGGGCGGGTCCTCGAGGGCATCGCCGCCGCCGAGGAGGCGGGCCTCGGCCCGATCAAGATCAACTGTGTCGTCCAGCGCGGCGTCAACGAAGAGGGCCTCGTCGACCTCGCGCGACATTTCCGCGGGACGGGCCACACGCTTCGCTTCATCGAGTTCATGGACGTCGGAACGCGCAACCAATGGAAGCGGGACGAGGTCGTCCCCGCGGCGGAGATCCTCGAACGGATCGGCACGGTCTTCCCCCTGGAACCGCTCGATCCCGCCTATCCGGGCGAGGTCGCGCGCCGCTGGCGCTACCGCGACGGCGGCGGCGAGATCGGCCTCATCTCGAGCGTGTCGGCGCCTTTCTGTGGCGACTGCACGCGCGCGCGCCTCTCGACCGAAGGCGCGCTCGTCACCTGTCTCTTCGCGGATGGCGGCGTCGATCTCCGGGGCCCCCTGCGCGCGGGCGCCGACGACGAAGCGCTTCGCCAGCTCATCGCTTCGACCTGGCACGCCCGCGAGGACCGCTACAGCGAGGAGCGCCAGGACCTGCTCCGCATCGAAGGGGCGCCGGAACGTCCGCGGGAGCGGGTGGAGATGTACCAGATCGGGGGGTGACCCCCGCTCTTCGCGTTGGACCGCCTTCCGGTCTCATCTCGACCCCGCCACCCCCTCCCCGACCGGATCGAAGAGCTTCTTCTGCGCGTAGAGCGTGTCGAGGTATTCGTGGATCTCGGCGATCCTTTCGTCGCGAACGCAGAAGACGAAGACGTATTGATTCGCGTAGGGTTCGCCGGACCGGGTGGTCGCGCGCAGGGTCAACTCGACGAAGACCCGTTCGCCTTCCGCGACGATCGCCGTGAAATCCATCTCCAGGGGTCGCGTCGTGTCGTAGAGGCCGACGCCTGTGGACATCAATTCGAGGACGGCGGGCTTGCCCTCGTGTCGCCGCCCGACGGGGGAGGAGCGGGGGGCGAGCCAGCGGACGTCGTCGGCGAGCAGGGAGGCGACTTCCGGGTCGCCGGTTCGGATCCCCTCGAAATAGCGCTCGACGATCGCGCGGGGGCTGGGACCGGACGCGTCGGATGGCGGAGGGGCCTGGGTCATCGCGCCGGATCGTCTCCTCTGGCCCGGGTCGTAGGAATCGTGGAAGCGGACGGCCTTCGCGTCGCGCGCTTCGGCCGGTATTCTACTCGGCCCCCGCCGCTTCGGGCTGCGTCACGCGCTGCAGCTCGTCGAGCGCCTGCTGGAGGGCATCGATCCGGTCGCGAACGGTTTCCGCGGCGCCCTCGATCTCGGTGAGGGTCGACTCGGCCAGGTTCGCGCGCAGGGTCTCCTGGTCGACGACCGCGACGGCCTCGTTGAGCGCCGACTCGAATTCCCGGTTCCGGGCCTCGAGGCGGGCCGTCGTGCGGGCCTGCAGGAGGTTCACGCCGAGGGAGACGAGAAGCAGGACGCCGAGAACGATCGCCAGGATCGGGGCCCTCTTCCTTCGGGTGTCCGCGTGTCCGGCCGTTCCCGCGTCTGGCCCGTCGGCCGGGGGGCTCGTCGGGGCTTCGGCCCGATCCGCGCCGGCCGTTTCGACGGGATCGGTCTCGAGGACCGGCGCGTCCGCCCTCGATTCGAAATCGTCATCGACTTCGAGTTCGGGGCCTTTCGAGAGGTCCCCGCGAATGCTCGTGATCTTCGACGAGGCGGGCGAGGCCGGTGGGTCGCTTTTCGGGGACGACTCCGGATTCGGGTCCGACGGGTTCGAGTTCGGCATGGGGGGCTCCTCGAGGATCAGGCGGACGATCCCGCTCGCCCGGAGTATGCCTACGGAGGGAGGTCGTCGCCATCTTCGACTCCGCTCCCAGCCTCGAATCGCTACTCTCGGCGGCGCGTCTTTCCGGAAGGAGAAACGGGAAGCGGGGGTCGCTTCGCGATCCGTCCGTCGAGGGCACGGGGCCGAACGCCCTTGAGGAGCCTGTCTTGTCGATGACGATTCGAGTTCTTCTGCACGTCGCCGTCGGGGTTGCCTCGACCCGGGGCCGGCAGGTCGAGAAAGGGGGGCGGCGGACGCATCCGGTTCCCGGCGGGCCGGTGCGGGATCCGCGTCTGCGAGCGTGTCTCGAATGAACGTCGAGGATCTGCCGACGCCGGCCGTCGTCGTTGACGCGGCGCGACTCGAAGGGAATCTCGCCACGATGGCGCGGGCGCGGCCCGGCGATCGTCTGCGGCCCCACGTGAAGGCCCACAAGACGACCGCGCTCGCGAAGCGCCAGCTCGCCCATGGCCATACGCATTTCTGTGCGGCCACGATCCGCGAGATCGAGGGCATGGTCCGGGCGGGGCTCGACGAGGATCTGCTCCTGGCGAACGAGGTCGTCGACGCTTCGCGTCTCGGGGCGCTGGTCCGTGCCGGGGCCCGGGTGACCGTCGCGGTCGATTCAGAGGAAACGATCGAAGCCGCACGCCGGGGCGGGGTCGAGGAGGTCCTGATCGATGTCGACGTCGGGCTGCCCCGCTGTGGCTGCCGGCCCGAGGACGCCGGGCCGCTGGCCGAGAAGGCGAGGCGGCTGGGCCTTCGGGTCCGTGGTGTCATGGGCTACGAGGGGCACGTCGTCGGCAACGCCAACCGGGCCGATCGCGAGCGGGGCTGCGCCGAAAGCATGCGGACGCTTCTGAGCGCCCACGCCGAGGTCGGGGGCGACGTCATCTCGGCCGGCGGAACGGGGACCTACGCGTGCAATCTCGAAGCGACCGAGATCCAGGCCGGATCCTATGCCCTGATGGATACGGCCTATGCGAAGCTCGAGCTGCCCTTCGAGCAGGCCTTCCATCTGATGTCGACCGTCCTCTCGGTTTCGGAGCGCCATGCCGTCGGGGATGTCGGACTCAAGTCCCTCGCGATGGATCACGGGAATCCGACGATTCCCGGTGCGCAGGTGCTCTTCTGCTCGGATGAACACGTGACCTTCGTTCCGGGTGCATCCGACGAGACGGCATCGGTCTCCCCGATCGACTGGTCGTGTCCGTCGCGACTGCGCGTCGGCGATCGGATCCGACTGGTGCCCGCCCACGTCGATCCGACCCTCGCCTGTCACGAGAAGATCTTCGTCGCCGAGAACGATCGCGTCGTCGACGAATGGGAGATCGACCTGCGCGGCTGGTAGGGGTTCCGCCCTTCAGAGCGAGCCCGCCTTCACGATCAGCGTGATGAGACAGACGAGTCCGCCCAGGAAGCTTCCCGAGCGGGCGAGATCGATGTCCAGGATGTAGAAGATCGGGTGCAGCAGCCGGAAGACGACGAACGCGATCGTCCAGGGCGCAGCGACCTCGGGCGGGAGGCCCGCGGCATGGGTCATCAGGACCGTCGCCGTGAAGACGATGGCCGCCTCCCAGGCGTTTTCCTGGGCGGCGTAGGCGCGGGCGCCGGGGCCCTCGAGCTGGGCGGCCTGGGCCCGGGGATTCTTGTTGTCGGCCTGGCCGAAGGCCTTGCCGCGGAAATAGCCGCCCACGAAGGCCAGCGTGAAGGGAAGGAAGATGACGACGACGAGGCACCAGAAGGGGGTGTTCATGAAGACTCCTTGGAATGGGTTGCGGGCGGATCGGGGATCGGGAAGGCAGCGGCAGATCGGGTCCTGTCCCGCCGGATCCGGGACCAGGGAAGGGTAGCGGGCCCGAAGGAGCCGGTTCAGTCCCCGGGTGGCCCTTCGGTGTGGACGAGAATGCGTTTCCGGGCGGCGAGCTGGGACCAGGCGCCATCGAATCCGAAGCCGGCCCAGGTCGCGGGCGAGAATCCGTTCCGGAGTTCGGCTTCCGCGCTCGCATCGCCTCTCGCGAGTTGGAGGGCGAAGAGGCTGATGCCGGGATTGTGGGCGATCAGCAGGACGCGCGTCGCATCGTCCGCGTCATCGAGGCCGGCGAGGACCTGGCCGATCCGTTCGGGCGAGGCGTTGTAGAGCTCTTCCTCGAAGTCGACGACCACGGACCGGTCGAGGGCCGCAGCGACGGCCGCCCAGGTCTCGCGACAGCGAAGCGCGGTCGAGCAGACGACACGCTCCGGGACGAGGTCGAGTTCGCGAAGGCGGTGACCGACCCGATGCGCCTGGTTCCGACCCCCCGCGGTGAGTCGCCGATCGCGATCGAGCCCCCGGCCGATCTCGGCCGTCGCATGGCGCATCAGGATCAGCTGGCGTCGACTCGTCATCAGAAGATTTCGCAGGAAGGCCTCGGTCGGGGGGGCGGTGGCGGATAGCGCCGCTTCATCTCCTCGAAGGGCATGTCCGAGAATTGCTTGATCACGGCGATCCGACAGCTCTGCAGCGCCTCACCGCTCCGCCCTTGACACATCTCGGTGACCCTGGCGCTCACGTAGTCGGATTTCGAGGGGGTGCGTTCACAGCTCGACAGCACGAGAATCGCGAGAATCGTGGTCCAGACACGGATCGGGCAGCGGGGCAAGAGGGGCACCGCCTGTGGCTTGGATTCCATCGCGAAGGTTTCTCCCTGCCCGTCTCGAGGGTTCCCGAATCGATTCGACGAATCAATTCGAATAGGCGAGCCCGGGCAGCCAGGTCGCCAGCTCTGGCCACGCAAAGATGAGCCCGAGACCCACGAGCTGCAAGCCCACGAAGGGAAGGATTCCGACATAGAGGGTCCAGACGTCGATCTCGGGGGGCGCGACGCCCTTCAC